>JAFIET010000067.1 GCA_020832405.1 Balneolales bacterium | reverse complement strand
CGATTGTACCAATGTTGACGTGTGTCTTATCGCGTGAAAATGTTTCTTTTGCCATCAGCTTAATCCCGGTTTGTGAATTGAGTAAAGATTATAAATTAAGATTCTTACTGACACTAAAAGAGCCGCTACTCGGAATTGAACCGAGGACCCCTTCCTTACCATGGAAGTGCTCTACCCCTGAGCTATAGCGGCTTGATTGAGATATGAGCGGGAGACGGGGCTCGAACCCGCAACATTCAGCTTGGAAGGCTGACACTCTACCAGTTGAGTTACTCCCGCGTTGCATGAGTGGGGAGAGCAGGATTCGAACCTGCGAAGTCGAAAGACAACAGATTTACAGTCTGCCCCAGTTGGCCACTTTGGTATCTCCCCGTATGCGTGTCAGTAAATTTAAGAACAGAGCTGGCGATAGGATTTGAACCTACGACCGGCGGTTTACAAAACCGCTGCTCTACCCCTGAGCTACGCCAGCCTTTATTTTGTTGAAGACTGCAAATTTAGATAACATTCGCATAATTGTCAACTTTTTTTCTGCGTGTTTTTCACGCTTCGCTTTTCGAGTATATAACGAACTCCTAAATACAGCACGTATATCGCGATTACACCGGCAATTATACTCCCATACAGGTTAAGATAGTTTTTGATTACCGGCCAATTATCCCCTATCAGCCAACCGGCACCAATGAGTATAAAATTCCAAGCAAGGGCTCCAATTGTTGCGTAAAGTGCTGTCTTTCTGGGATTTAGCCGTGTAACTCCCGCCATAATGCTGATTATTGATCTCGCCCCGGCTAAAAACCTGTTACTAAGCACAACTCCCTGGCCCCAGCGGTACATCCATCTCTCGGCCTTATCGAGATATTCAGCGTCAAAAAATTTCAGGAACCAAAAACGGTTTCGCTGTGTCCGGATTTCATCTCCTACAGCGTATCCGAAATAGTACATTGTCATGAAGCCCAGCACAGATCCGGCTGTTGTTAGATAAACGACCCACCAGAAACCTATTATCTGCTCCGATGCCAGATAGCCGCCAAAAACAATCAGAATATCACCCGGAATAGGGGGTACGACATTTTCGAGATAGGCAATAATTGCCAAAATTACATAGATACCCAGTACTGGTTGCAGCCGAATCCATTCTACTATGTCTAATACATGCTGCTCCATTAAGTTAGTATCGTACAGTACTAATTGGTTGATTTATAAAGGAGTACAACGCTGCTCGCACTCATGCCTTCTTCCCGGCCAACAAAACCGATTTTTTCGGAAGTTGTAGCTTTAACAGAAATGTTTCCGGCTTCAGTCCCCAGGTCCTGTGCGATATTTTCACGCATCAAATCAATGTATGACCGCATTTTGGGTCTTTCTGCTACAATGGTTGCATCTACATTTCCGATTACATACCCCTTTTCGGAAATTAGCCTGTAAGCCTCCCGCAGCAGCACACGACTGTCTGCTCCTTTGAAGGCCGGATCGGTATCAGGAAAGTGACTGCCTATATCACCCATAGCGAGTGCTCCGAACATCGCATCAATTATGGCATGAATCAATACATCGGCATCTGAATGCCCCTCAAGCCCTTTTTCAAAAGGCAGGGTAACACCACCAAGAATGAGGTCGCGCCCTACTTTCAGGCGGTGCGTATCGTAGCCATATCCGATTCGGAACGGTTTTTCACTCCCTTTCATCATGTATGTAGCAATTTCAAGATCTTCTTTGCGGGTAATTTTAATATTGGTTCGCTCTCCTTCTACAGCCATCACAGGGATACCTGTAAGCTCTACAAGGGATGCATCGTCGGTACCAAAAATATTGTTTTCAAGAGCATGTCTGTAGGCCTGTTTAAGTAGTTTTGTTTCGAAAACCTGAGGTGTCTGTGCCTGCCAGATGTCGGCACGGTTTTCAGTGCGAACAATTTCCATGCTTCCTTTAAGCCTCTTGAGGGTATAGTCAGAGGGTGTTACGAGAATTGCAGCACGGTGCGCTGCTGCTGCACGGGTCACTTTAAGTATATCCTCTTTACTCACAAAAGGTCGTACAATGTCGTGAACGGCTGTAAGTTCTTCTTCGACAATCAGGTTTAATGCATTATTTATTGAATAGAGACGCTCTGAGCCGCCCTCAACAAGCTGCACTTTTGAAGAGTTCAGGGAAGAGACGAGCTTTTTAGCTTCCGGCATCATCTCACTTGAAACAGCGACAATCACCCGAGTCACAAATTTCAGGCCTGTAAACCTTTCCAGGGTGTGCTCCATAATGGTTTTAGAGCCCATCCTGATGTAGGCTTTAGGCACCGGGTAGCCAAGGCGTGTGCCCAGTCCCGCTGCCGGCAATATGACTGCCAGCTTCAAATTTTGCACTATTCCCCTAAATGATGAGCATTGCATCGCCAAAAGAGAGGAAGCGGTAGTCGTTTTTACGTGCTTCGTCGTAGGCATGCATCAAAAAATCGAAATCACAAAATGCAGCTGCAAGCATGAGCAGCGTGCTTTCCGGCTGATGGAAATTCGTAATCAGCCCTTCTGTGAGTTTAAAATCATAAGGGGGGTAGATGAATTTGTCGGTCCAGCCTACGGCCGGTTTGAGTAAACCGCTGGCTGTAATACTGCTTTCTATGGCCCTTACAGCAGTTGTACCACCGGCTACAACCTTGTTTGTTTTGCTTAGCCGCACCTGATTTATCAGCTCAGAGGTTTCCTCGGAAATAAAGAAATACTCTGAGTCCATGCGGTGCTTGGTCAGGTCTTCAACCTCAACCGCACGAAATGTTCCCCAACCAATGTGCAGGGTAACAGGAGCCATGAGCACACCTTTTTGGGTGAGCTTATCTACTAATTCGGGGGTAAAGTGCATGGTTGCGGTTGGCGCTGCAACAGCGCCGCGTTCTTTGGCAAAGATAGTCTGATAGCGGTGTTTGTCATTCGCTACCGGCTCTCTGCTGATGTAGGGTGGCATTGGCATCTCTCCGACAGCATCGAGCTTTTCGTAAAGCTCTTCGTTAGGACCGTCGTACAAAAAGCGGATGGTCCGCCCCCTTGATGTGGTATTATCCACAACTTCGGCTACCAGTTCATCACCGAAGTATAGTTTGTTGCCTATACGGATTTTTCTTGCAGGCTCAACAAGCACATCCCAAAGCATATTTTCCGGCTGAAGTTCCCTGAGAAGAAATACTTCTATGTATGCATCTGTCTTCTCTTTGCGGCCTTTCAGCCTGGCCGGGAAAACCTTGGTGTTGTTGTAAACGAGGCAATCGCCTTTGTTGAAATATTTATGGATATCAGCAAAAACTTCATGCGTTATCGTCTTTTTGTTTCGGTCAATGACCATGAGTTTTGCTGAATCTCTCGGCTCAGCTCCAAATTCAGGGATGTTCAGTCCCTCTGTATCAAACTTAAAATCAGTGAGCTTCATTGGCTTTTAAAAATTAATTATGCATGCACTTTGTGTTTAAACCGATATTAAAACGCCATCAAAAGGGTTTCCCCAAAAAAATGACAACCGCCCATACTCTTAATTATATTGCATTTGCGAATATTGAGCTAAGTCTCAACAAAAGGTTTAACCGAAACAAAATTCTTTTCTTAGTTAATTTTGAAATATAATTCAAGATTAAGCCTGAGACAAATTTATGATTTCGGAGTTTTTTTGGCTTTCTGCGGATCGGCATCCGGATAATTCAGAGGTTTAAATCGTCTTCGGGTAGCTGCCGGCTCTGAGCCCGCATGCTTTATATTTACCTTGTTTTTATGGTATAATTCTAATTTATTTCATACGTTGAGTACTGAACTCAAAACTCTGACACACCCCGGTTAATCGTTCAAAATTATGCGTTTTTCAATTATTACTTCAGTTCTGATTTTATTTCTTCTCAGCAGCTCAGCCTTCGGGCAGTTCAGGGATCATGCCATTCCGCCATCTGAATATACCGGCTCTGTTACAGGTCCCATAGCTTCAAGTAACAATATGTTTGGCCTTGCCGGATTCCAGATGAACCACAGCTATGAAATGAATATCGGCTCCTTTGGCGGGAATGCATATAACCAGAATTTCTACACGAATACCATGCATTTCCTTTTTAATGAAAATCTGACGGGCCGGGTTGATCTCTCCATCGCTCATTCTCCTTTTGGAAATAATTTCATGGGTGAAAATCAGGGGCCTCAGTTTTTCATCCGCAATGCAGAGCTTAATTATTCCTTTAACGAGCGCACACATCTCTCTTTTCAGTTCCGGCAGATTCCTGCAGGGGTTTATAACCCCTTCGATTACCACAGAAACCCGTTTAGCCGGTACGGATCTTCAAACCGGCACCGCCACAACGATATGTTCGGCTTCTAAGGGTATGCACGCTGTCTTTATTGTTGTTTCATGAGAGACCTTCTGAAATCATCTCTTTTTTTAAATGCAGGTATCGGTGCGGCTTCTGTTATCCTTTTAATTTTGCTGATTGCGCTGTCCGCCAGAGTTGTCTATCCCAGAGTATTTACTGAACGAACGGAATTACAGTCACATCTGCTGAGCAATGTTATTCAGGTTGAAGTGCTGAATGGCTGCGGGGTACAGGGGGTAGCTGCCGGTTTTACCAATCAGCTGCGAGAACTCGGATTCGATGTTGTACAGTCCGGTAATTTTGAAACTTTTGATTTGGCTGAGAGTGTGGTTATAGATCGTAACGGCAATCTCAAAAATGCCAGGCGTGTTGCACTCGCACTCGGTATCGACCCCAAAAACATCCTATCTGAAACATCTCCTTACTTTTACCTTGATGCAACTGTTGTAATCGGCGCAGATTACGAACAGCTTCTGCGCATCAACCATTAATTTTTTACCAACCAACCCTGCCTATTTTGACCGAAAAATCTACTCAGGCTGCTTTTAAGCACGAAGACTCAGAATCACTTGCTGAGTTTATAGCAGCTTCACTATCAGCAAAAAAAGCCGAGAAAATCTCCATTATGGATCTCAGAGGGATTACATCTCTTGCCGATTACTTTGTTATATGTAACGGCCTTTCTGATGTTCACGTGAAATCACTGGCAGACGAAGTTTCCGAAAAAGTCCGTATTGAAAGGGATGATAAACCATGGCGGCGTGAAGGCCTTGAAACCCGCAGATGGGTCGTTCTGGATTTTGTTAACGTAGTTGTTCACATTTTTAAGCACGATATGCGTGATTTTTATGGCCTTGAAAAGATGTGGGGGGATGCACCCGTCAGATCATTTGAAGATTAACTGTGATGCCGGTATTTACTTAAACTACTAATATACTAAAGCTTATGGCCCGAAAACCTAAAGTACTCCTTACAGAGCCCGTTTTTCGGGAAGTTCATGAGCTTCTGAAACAATACTTTGAGTTGCATGTGGGCAGGCGCGGGCAGTTCAATGACGCTCTTTCGCTTAGGGATGCAATTTATTGCTATGACGGCTTATTATGCATGCTCTCAAACCCTGTGAACGAAACCGTGCTGAGCAACGCTACCGTGCTGAAAGTAGTTGCGAACTATGCGGTAGGCTACAACAATATCGATATTGGCGCCTGCCAAAGGCACAACATAAGGGTTGCCAATACCCCTGATGTACTCACCGAAACAACAGCAGACGGCACAATTGCCCTTTTACTTTCTGTTGTAAGGCGCATCCCCGAGTCTGAACGGTTCCTGCGCAATGGGCTGTTCGACGGATGGAACCCTACCGGTTTTCTGGGCCTTGAACTTAGCGGCGCTACCGCTGGAATTATCGGGATGGGGCGTATCGGGCAGGCTGTTGCGAAACGCCTCCGGGCTTTCGATATGAACATTATTTACAGCAATCCGAAGCGCCTCGACAGGGAAACCGAAACCCTGCTCGGTGCCCGCTGGTTCGAAGATCCGCTTCAGATTGCCTCCCGTGCCGATGTCGTTTCCCTGCACTGCCCGCTCACCGACAAAACCCGCCATTTGGTGAATCAGCAGTTTCTGGACTCCATGAAACCTGATGCCTACCTCATCAATGCCAGCAGAGGCCCTGTTGTTGAGGAAATCGCTCTTGCAATGGCACTACACGACCGGCGCATAGCAGGCGCCGGAATCGACGTTTTTGAATTCGAGCCGGAAGTTCAGGATATGCTGCTGTCTGCGCCTAATGCAGTGCTTGTTCCGCATATTACGAGCGCAACCAAACCGACACGGCTTAAAATGGGTATGTTAGCCGCCGGGGCCATTGCAAAGACGCTTTGCGGAGCTGATTACCCCTGTCACTTTGTGGTTTAACTTTTCCTGCTGATTTCTTTCCAGCCCGATTGCAGCTGCTCATGCCAACAACCCTCCCTAAACAGCCCTATCCGAATCAGTTACGGCTGTTTTTATTGCTGGCAGTACTGCTGCTTTTTGGATGGATTACCGGAGAAGCGAATTTTTATTTTGGTCAGCCTGAACCTGAACTGCGCGAACAACTCGCCGTTCAGGCTCTCGACGGCGCTGTTAATACTTTCAGAGAAGCCGAGGCGCTGTTGGTTTCCGACACCCGTCGTGTGAAGGCAGTCATCCTGCCCCTGCTCACTATTGATGTGCAGCCTGATCCGCTTCGCATTTATAACCGCATAAGCAGCGAATCCGGTTTTCGCGGCATCTCTGTGTTTCGGAACCGAAACCTGTTTACCTGGTCAGGCAACCCCATCACCTATCTGCCCTCGCTCGATGCAGGCGAAGTTTTCACAGATGTAGTACAGAGCGGCTTTGTAGTTTATTTCGTAAACCAGCTCACTTTTTTTACAGAAGACGGCACCCGCTACGATATCGTAACTACACGGCTGATACGCCGCACCGGCGCATCACCACAGTTGCTTACCCGGCAGTACGACCTCACCCAAAGCTGGGCACAAGAGCAGGCCTTCCCCGTTCACTATCGTTTTTTCGACCTCAACACCGGGCCGGTTACTGCCCGAATGCGTGCACTTAATACAGCAAGCGTTGATTCAGTAGGTTTTGTTACTGTCAGCACTGCTGATTTTCCGGCCATCGTTCGGGATTGGGAACGAAGCATGGCACAGTTTCGCTGGCTGGTAATCAGTCTGCTCGGCTTTCTCATTTGGTGGGGAGTGCTGCTTTGGATAACTGTAAGGCAGCCCGCCGGCATTATATCACCCGGTTTGGGGGCCGCCGCTACCCTTGCCATATGGGGCTTGCTAAGCGGTCTTAACCTGCCCTTCCCGCGTTTACTCAGAGATGTGAGCGGGTTCGATCTTACAACACAGCTTCAGCTGTTGTTCGACAGCCTTTTTATTTCTGCTGCAGCACTGCTGCTGGTAATCCAGCTTTTGCGTCTGAAACAGGAAGGTATCGCTCAAAAATGGTCTTATCCGGTTTTCACGTTTATTGCTGCTTCGGCTTTTTTTGGCAGTGCATGGTCGCTCAACCGGGTTTATGAGGTGATTCTCATCACCCAAACCGGTGTTACCGATTTGCGTGTATTTCCCACACTGCCTACATGGATCGTCTATTTTTCGAGCCTTGCCCTTACCGGAACTGCGGTTTATCTGCTGTTTCAACTTACGCGCTTTGGAATGCGTCATTTCCCAAAACTTGTTTTGTATGTGCTTTGGGTGATGGCTGCCGTGGCCGGATCCGCTTGTTTTGCCTTTACCGGTAGCGCTGCAGAAAGTCTTCCGGTCATCTTTTGGGTTAAATACCTGCTGATCCTTCTTGCGATCATCTTCATTTCCGGCCTTACGTGGATGCAGCACCTCTCCCCGCTAAGCATACCCGGCCCACGGGCAGTTACGCTCCTTATTTTCCTGGTCACACTCATCCTGCTGCCGCTGTATTTCGATGCTTCTATTCAGAAAGAGAACGAAACCATGCTTAGGATGGCTGTGAATTACGCCACTACCGATACCGAAGAAGCAGAGCAGATCAGTCGTGAACTGATCCGCAAACTACTGGAGGACGGCGTAATTACGCAGGTTCAGAGCCTTGAAGCAAGTCCCGCTTTTCCTGTACAGGCCGTTGCGCAGTTCCGGCAGCAGGTGAGCCGTCAGATTCAGCCGGAGTGGGGGTCTTACACTATTATGGCTTTCCTGCTCGACGGCCGGCTCAATATCATCGCCGATTACGGCTCGCAGCCCTCCTTCATGGACCGCTTCTCCTCCTCCTTTCATGACGAAGTGCGCAGCTTTATCCGGCATTCGCTGCAGCGGCCTTTTGCGCGGCTGCCAATTATCGAAGCCGATGACCGCTTCCGGGGCTTCCCCATTTTTATAAAAGGGCTTCAGTCCATCCCCTCTGATTTCCCGACACAGCCATCATGGCTCGTTACCTTCGTGCTTGTGGAAGGCAACAGCTTTGGCCGCCCGGTGAATGACGCCCTCGCCTTTCACGAACGCGACCGCGAAAGCTGGAATCGTTTTGTAGTAACTGAATATGTTGACGGCCGCCGGACCCGCACCACTTCCGCTCTCCGAACCCCCCTGCTTGCCGAAAGGCACCTTCTTACAGATGCACTTACACCAGCCACAGGTCAGCAGCTGATTAAGCGCCGCCTAACGGATCGGGCTGCTTACAGGAAGCTGATTTACGGCATAGACGAGCAAACCACCGTAATGGTAACCGTACGGGACGTCACTTTTCTTAACTACATCTTTTCGGGTTTCAGGTTTTTTGTAGCCTTGCTTATCGTGAGCCTGCTGCTCTGGCAAATCCGCTCCCTCTTCCAAAAACCCGGCCTGCCCTGGAGCGGCAGGTTTTTCTCCCGCCGCTTTCAGGACCGCATCCTCGACAGCTACCTGATCGCTACCCTCCTGTTTATGATCGCCCTGGCTTTCGTTACAGAGTACATCGTGGGCTTGCAGAACGTACGCATCGCCGAACAGGAGCTCTACCGGAACCTCAGTGCGGTCGAAACCCGTCTTATAAACCAGCGCACGGGTGGCATGAGCCGAAGCGACGCCATTCAGCTCGAAGAGGTGGACATCATGCTGTTCGAAAACGGACGCCTCTCCCAAACCACCGCTCCGGAAATTTTCAGGCTGCAGCTCATCCCCGACTTCATGCCATTCGAGTCATACACCAATATTTTCAGCAACCATCAGACTACCGTTTTCCAACCCTTCAGTATCGGTGAGCTTTCAGTGCTGATGGGCTTCCGGGCCTTTTTCGAAAACGGTGAGGTCCAAAGCGTAATCGGCATCCCCGCTTACACCCGCTCCGCGATTTACGAGCAGGAATTTCTTCAGACCACGACCTACCTCATTGCCTTCTACATCATCATTTTCATGTTTTTCACCGGAATTGCGTGGGGGGTTTCGCGCAAGCTAACGCAGCCGCTGGCCGAGTTCGAAAGCGGGCTGAAGCGCATCTCCGCCGGCGACCTCGATACAACCATCCCCGTGAGTTCGGATGACGAGATCGGGGAACTGGCCCGTGCCTACAACGAAATGGTGCTCGACCTGCGGAACGTGCGGGCCGAGCTGGCCGAGGCCGAGCGCGACGCCGCTTGGAGCGAAATGGCGCGGCAAATTGCCCACGAAATCAAAAACCCGCTCACGCCCATGAAGCTCAGCATTCAGCACCTGCAGCGGCAAATGGCCATGGGTGAGCGGCCGATGGAAGAGCTCCGCCCGGCCATCGAAAAACTGACCGCCATGCTGGTAAATCAGATTGAGTCGCTGAACCGCATCGCCGGCGACTTTTCTGCTTTTGCCAAGCCGCTAACCGGCAAGCAGGATAAACGGGACCTGAACGTACTCATCACCGAAACCCTTGCCCTGTTTGAGCAGCATCAGCAGATCGAATTCCGCTTTTCGGCAAGCCCCGAGCCCTCATGGGTGTTTGGCTCGAGTGATGAAATCAAGCGGGTTTTCATCAACCTCATCAAAAACGCTATCGAAGCCATGCCGCAGGGGGGCATGGTGAGTATTGGGGTGAATCAGCAGTCCGGCGCACATCAGGTTCTAATCACTGATACCGGAGCGGGCATGCCGCCGGAACTGCTTGACAGCATTTTCGCACCCAACTTTTCGACCAAAACGAGCGGCACCGGCCTTGGCCTGGCCATCTGCAAAAAAATTATGGATGCGCACGACGGAAGCATCGGGGTGAGTTCCGGAGAAAACAGCGGCACTACTTTTGAGCTGCGCTTTCCGGTTTACGCCGAAAAGGGATAGCCCAAAAAGCCGTATATTTGCCGACCCCGAAAACCGGCCCTAAACCGAATTCTGAAAATCCCTTTTGAACCGTCACGAAACGCAAGAACCCGCTCCCCTATCCGGCCGCATTGCCGCTGAAGCCAAAAATATCTTCCGGCTCGGCTACCCGCTGATTATCGCCAACCTGCTGCAGATGTCCATGTCGTTTGTGGATACCGTTATGGCCGGCAACCTGAGCACCAACGATCTGGCTGCCGTAGCCATTGGTTCGAGCATACTCACGCCGGTTTTCATGCTGGGGGTCGGCATTCTGATGGCAGTTACCCCCATCGTAGCCCAGCATTTCGGCGCCGGAGAAACCGGCAAAATCGGCAAAAGCGTGCGGCAGTCGCTCTGGCTTGCCGTGCTGATGGCCATCCCCACCATTTTGCTGCTGCGCAATGCCTATCCGGTACTCGCCCTGCTGAACCTCGATCCGGAGGTCGCTCATCTTGCTGACGGCTACCTGAAAGCCGCCGCCTGGGGCATTCCCGGCTTTTTCTCTTTTCTGGCCCTGAAGCATTTCAACGAAGCCGTTTCCGTTACGCGCCCCGCCATGTACATCGGCGTAGTGGGCCTGTTTTTCAACATTCTGGGCAACTACACTTTGATGTTTGGCAAATTCGGCTTTCCCGCGCTGGGCGCCATCGGCACCGGCTGGGCTACCATGATTGTGATGTGGGTGATGTGCTTCTCGATGCTGGGCTACACCTGGCTGCGCAAAGACTACGCATCGTTCGGCATTTTTGATGACATCCGCCTGCCCGACCCCGTTTACATGAAAGAGCTCCTCTGGCTGGGCTTCCCCATCGGCATTACCCTTACGATGGAAGTAAGCATGTTTGCCGTCGTTGCCCTGCTGATGGGCATGCTCGGCACAACGGCGGTAGCGGCGCATCAGATTGCCCTGAACCTGGCTTCTATCACCTTCATGATGGCTTTCGGACTCTCAAGCGCCATCACCATACGGGTGGGTCAGAACCTGGGTCGCGGCTCGCTCAGCAACGCTACCTTTTCCGGCTACGTTGGCATTGGCATGGCTACTGCGATGATGTGCTGCACCGCCACCCTTTTCTTCCTGTTCCCCGAACTGCTGATCAGCATCTACACCGACGATGCCGAACTTACGCCCCTTGCCATACAGCTGCTCTTTATGGCCGCCGTGTTCCAGATTTCCGACGGGCTTCAGGTTAGCGGCTCAGCTGCCTTGCGCGGGTTAAAAGACACCAAAATTCCGATGATTGTGAATCTCATTGCCTACTGGATTATCGGCTTCAGCTCCGGCTACTTCCTCGGCATTCACCTGGGCTACGGACCCAAAGGGCTGTGGGCCGGTCTCATTCTCGGGCTCACCACCGCAGCCGTGCTGCACAACCTCCGGTTCCGCTACCTCACGCGCAACCGCAGCCGCCGCGAACTTCTGGCGCAGGCCGAAGCCGGCTGAAGCTGAACGGGTAAGGCAGACTGCTCGTTTGTCTGGTAACGCTTTACCAAGACTTACCTCACTCATTTTTTATGCCAGCCTACATCCATCAGATTGAAACCGATGTGCCCGCAAATTCCTACACCCAGGAATTTGCCCGCGAGTTTATGAAACAGCACGTCGCTGACCGCGATGCCGTAAAGCGGATTTTGCACCGGGTGTACGCGCTCTCAGGCATTGACAAGCGGCACAGCGTAATCACAGAATTTACTTCGGGGGAAAGCGGCGATTTTTTTGATGCCGAAACCCAAACCTTCCTGAACCCCGGCACAGCTGCCCGAAACGACCGCTACACCCGCGAAGCCAAAGAGCTGTTCGTGAGGCTGGCCCGAAAAACAGTGGAAGCCTCCGATTTTGAGACTAACGACATCACGCACGTAGTTACCGCATCCTGTACCGGCTTCTTTGCGCCGGGTCCGGAATATTTCATCGTGCGGGGGCTAGGCCTGCCGCCTTCAACGCGGCGCTACCACATCGGTTTTATGGGATGCTATGCTGCCTTCCCCGCCCTCAAGCTGGCAGAAACCATCACCGCTGAGGACCCCGATGCCGTTGTGCTGATCGTGTGCCTCGAGCTGTGTACCCTTCACCTGCAGCCCAAAACCGACACCGACGCCCTGCTTTCAGCGGCCGTTTTCGGGGATGGTGCCGGGGCCGCTATCGTAAGCCGTCGCGAGCCCGCTGCCGGCAAACCTGCCCTCCGCATGGACGGCATGTTCACGGCCCTCACCCCGCAGGGCGAGCAGGACATGGCCTGGACCATAGGCGACAACGGCTTCGACATGGTGCTCTCAACTTACATCCCGGATATCATTCAGTCCAACATCGGTTCGCTTCTTGCGCCGATTCTGGGAGATAAAACCGATCCCGAACAATTCGGCTACTGGGCTATCCATCCCGGCGGCCGGGCCATTCTCGATAAAATCGCGCAGAGCCTATCGCTCGAACCCGTACAGCTCGGGCCCTCGCGGCAGGTGCTCAGCGAGTACGGCAACATGAGCAGCGCCACGATTTTATTTGTGCTTAAATCCCTGCTTTACGATTTTCCGGCCCTGAACAAACCGGTTATCAGCATGGCCTTTGGCCCCGGCCTCACGGTCGAGACCGGCCTGTTCACCCCGCTCAATCAACCCGAACCTGCAGCCGAAATTTCCGCTACAACCGATGCCGCTCTTCCTCAGAAACCGTGATGTTCAGACCGCAGAGCTGATGGACTCAGCCGACTGCAACCCGGTACTGCTCAACAACACCTACCGGCACTTCACGCACATCAACCGGATGCTTTCCGGCTGGGAGCTGCTATTTCACCGATATATCGCGCCACGATGTACCGATGAAAACAAGGTCTATACCCTGCTCGACATCGGTTTTGGCGGCGGCGATATTCCGTTGCACATGCGTGAGCTGGCGTTCAAATACGGCATTAAACTGCAAATAACAGCCATTGATACCGACCCGAGAGCGCTGTACTACGTCAATACCACCTTCCGTAACACCGGCATTTCGTTTCAGTGTGCTTCAGAGGATGAACTCCTCAAAGAAGGGCAAACCTTCGATTTTGTAATCTCAAACCACCTTGTGCACCATCTTGATCCGGAAGACGTAATTTCCCTGCTGGCGAACGCTAAAAAGCTGGCCAACGAAATGGTGTTGTTCAGCGACCTCAGCCGCAGCGATATAGCGTGGTTTTTGTTCAACTGCCTTACCCTTTTTTCCTTCCGGGACTCCTTCATCCGCTACGACGGCCTCACCTCTATCAGGCGAAGCTACACGGTAGGCGAGCTTCAGGAGCTGCTGCCGGAAGGCTACCGGGTTGAAGCCACCATCCCGTTCCGGCTGCTCATCACCCACATAAATCCGTGAGGGGCACAGGGTGATGGCTACTGAACCGAAGGGCACGCTCCCCGCTGAAACCGACATCCTCATTGCAGGTGCCGGCCCTACAGGGCTGCTGCTCGGCATCCTCCTTGCTGAAAAGAAAATCCCGTTCGTGATGGTGGAGCCCCGAACGCAGGTTTCGCAGCACTCCCGCTCGATCGGCATCCATCCGCCCTCCCTTCAGCTTTTTAAGGAGTGCGGCCTCTCCAATGCTTTTCTCAAAGCGGGCAACCGCATCACAACGGGCCGCGCCTTTGTGGATCACAGCGACCTCGGCACCATCTCCTTTTCCGGGCTATCGGGTGCCTTTCCGTTCATCCTCACGCTGTCGCAGCAGGTCACCGAGGAAATTCTCGAGAAGCGTCTGCTCGAACTTGCACCGGGTCAGCTGTACCGCGGCACCGGCTTCGAAAGCTTCACCAAAGAAAAAGACGGACTGAAGGTAACGCTCACCGACGGACAGCAAATCCGCTGCCGCTACCTGATCGGCTGCGACGGCAAGAACAGCCGGGTGCGCGAACAGGCCGGAATCGAATTTCTCGGCGGCTCCTATCCGGACACCTACATCATGGGCGATTTCGAAGACAATCTTGGCACCCGCGAAGAGGCGCGGGTGTACCTGTGCCGCGACGGACTGGTCGAATCTTTCCCGCACGGCCAAAACCTGCGGCGCTGGGTGATTAAGACCACAGAGCCCGTTTCTTCGCCCGATGCACAGCTCATTGCCGGCCTTGCCCGGGAGCGCACCGGCACCGCACCCGAGCCGGACACCAACAGCATGCTCAGTAGTTTCGGTGTGCAGCGGCTTATGGCCGAGAGCTTCGTGAAAGGCCGGGTAATTCTCGCGGGGGATGCCGCCCACGTGGTGAGCCCGATTGGCGGACAGGGCATGAACCTCGGCTGGTTCGACGCGCAGCTGCTCGCTGGTCTGCTGCCCGATGTGCTCCGCCCCGAAAAGCCCCTTCCCCGCCTGCTCAACAGCTACGAGTACCGCCGCCGCAACGCCGCATACACCGCCGCTGAAAGAGCCGCCTTCAACCTGCGGATGGGCCGCTCCTTCTCCCCTAAAATCAGCTTTTTAAAAAAAATTGCGGTCAGTCTGATGCTGCTTCCCCCGCTCAGAACGGTGCTCCTCAAGAAATTCACCATGGACGGGCTCGACTAACCATTGCGGGGCAAATACTTAGCATTTTGCACGGAAGCACATCCCCCGAAAACATACTGCTCCCGTATCATCAGGAATTTACGGGCCGGTAATAGGTATATCGGCTGAAGCCTGTGTCATAACTGAAACCTTTCAATCTAAATTCGCCTTAACTGAATGGAAACCCTCACCAATGAGCAGACGAGTGAGCTGTTTGAACTGATTTCCAAATCGGATCAAAATGCATTTGACCGGCTGTTCCGGGCTTTTTTTAAGCCTCTGGTGATGTTCAGCTGCCGGTATGTAAGCGATCAGTCAACGGCATCCGACATCGTACAGGATGCCTTTGTGAAGCTTTGGCAAAACCGGACCAAGCTGAGCGGTGTAGCGTCGGCACGGGCTTACATCTACACAACTGCAAGAAATCTGAGTCTGAACCACATTCGCGACAACGCCCGGATGGAAACCGGGAATGAAATGAGTGAGATGCAGCCCTCTGAAATCAACGAAACAAGTGTTAGCTGGAATGATGCTTTTTCAGAAGAACATTCAGAAAGCATCTACGAGAGAATGCAGCTGCTTTACCACTGGGTTTCTCAGCTGTCAGACCGGCAGCGGGAAGCCTTTGAACTAAGCCGTTTTGAAGGCCTCGATCATCATGAAGTTGCAGCTGTAATGAAAGTTTCGCCGCGCACCGTTAACAATCACATTGTTGATGCCCTTCGCAATCTTCAGCGCATGCACGAGCAGCACGAACAAAAATTCAAGTAGTACCCCCATGGTAAAATCAGAACACAACATGAAAAAAAACGAGCCCTCCGTAAAGCAGCACCTGAACAGGCTTGACCGCAAAACGCGCGAAGAGATGCTTGCCATCTGGAATGGTACAGAAGCGGCACACCGCAGGCTTAGCGGGCAGAAAGTTTCTGATGCCTCGATGGAGCAGGCGCTGAGCCGGGTGCACAGCCGCATTGCGGAAGCCGACCGCCCCAGAAAAGAGATTCCCGTAATCGTGCTGCCCAAAAAGAAAAGAGGGCTTGACCTGCCGCGCATTTCTATGCTCCTCGCGGCTTCGCTCGCTTTTTTTGCGCTGGGTTTCGGCTGGATGTCGCACATCAGCTGGAAGCAGGTGCCGGCCGGTGAAACCCTGGCCCTCACCCTGCCCGACGGCAGCAGCCTCACGCTCAACAGCGGCTCCGAAGTGGGGTACAACCGGCTTTTCGGCCGCACCAACCGCAGCCTGAGGCTCAACGGCGAAGGCTACTTCGAGGTCGTATCGGGCGATACCCCTTTCCGGATCAGAGCCAACGATAATGTGGTGGAGGTTTTGGGCACTTCCTTCAACTTGCGCTCATGGAGCACCGACCCCGACCGCGTTACAACCCTTAGCGTAACCTCAGGCCGGGTAGATTTTTTCCGCAGCCAAAACCCGGAAGCAGCTGTTACCCTTACAGCAGGGCAAAGCAGTGTTCTCAGCGACCTCAGCAGCATCCCCGCGGAGCCCTCACAGGCGGAGGCCACACAGGCCCTCGCCTGGAAAAACAATCAGCTCGCTTTCTCGATGCAGCCCCTTTCCGTTATTTTTGATGAACTTGCGCGCAAATTTAATGTCGCAATTGAGGTTAACGCAGGCGATATTACTGATGCACGGCTCAGCATATTCTACACCGAGCCCGATCTGGAAACCATTCTTGCAGAAATCTGCACCGTAAAAGGTCTCGAATATTCCCGCACAGCCAACGGCTTCCGGATTCACCGCTGATTCTGATTCATCCTGCCTCTCCGCAGTACCCCAAACCTGACTTTCTAAACAGGAAACCGGTATGTTGCAGCACCTTTCCCGCTTTTTATTCCCCTCAACAAACTCCGGAGTACCCGCCTGCAAGCGGGTGCTTTGTTTGTTTATTATCGGGCTGATGTGCTCCCTGCCCGTAACCGGCGTTTCCGCGCAGCAGGCAGCCCCGGCCTACAGCCTGGATTTTTCGGGGGATACGCTCACGGATGCGCTCGACAGAATTGCGGCCCTCACCTCAGCTGACCTTATCTACGATCCGCGGGTGGTCGGCATCCGGCACATTTACCGCCGGGTTCGGGGCAATACCACAGCCGAGCTGCTCACAAGCCTGCTGCAGGGCACACAGCTGGATTTCATCATTCTGTCGTCAGGCACCTTTGTGATTGTGCAGTCGTCGCAGCGCCCGCCCGAATTTGGCTCCTTCACGGGGCAAATAACGGATGCCGCAACCGGTGAGCCGCTTCAGGGCGCAACGGTGATGTTTGCCGATGCCAGCGGCGGCACGGTAACCAACCGCTCCGGATTCTTCAGCATCAGCAACATGATGAGCGGTCAGCACGAGCTCGTCTTCTCCTTCATCGGGTATGAGCCGGTCCGGAAAGTGATTGAGGTAAACGGAAACGGAACTACCCGTGAGCGCATCACCCTAAACCCAAAGCCGCTTGATGTAAGCCCCATCGTTGTTTCCGCGCACCGCTCGATGCTGCCGGCAAGCTGGCACCATGAGCAGGCCGAGGCACGTACGCTGTGGAGCAGCGGGGAGCGGCATCAGTGCGCGGTGCAGAGCCTGAGCCTGTTCAGCGGCGTGCAGCACGGGCTGCCGCTCAGCGACACCCACATTCAGGGCGCGCAGCGGGGCGAACACCGCATGTACCTCGACGGTATGCCGGTGTACAACCCCTACAGCTTTGGTCAGCTGTTCAGCGCATTCAGCCCGTTCGCCATCAGCCGGGTGGAAGTTGAAAAAGCCGGTTTTGATGCCTCCATGGGCAGCCACATTGCCGGCAGCATCGGCCTGAAACATGCCCTCAGCCCGCGGCAGCGGCAATCTGCCCTCTGGCAGGCCGACCCGCTCAGCACCAACTTTTTCGGCTCGGCAGGGCACACGACCACAGCCGGAAACAACATCAACATAATGGCTGCCTTCCGCTCATCGGTCTGGAGTATTTTTCAGGACCCGACCCTGGCCGGAACCCTCAGCGAGTGGGACAGCATCGACCCCATGCTGTACGGCCTGGTAGCAACACCCGGGCTAAAAACAACCGGCATGCGCAGCTTCTCGCCGGTTGCCAACACTTCCGATATTTCTTTTTATGATGTGCACCTTGCCGGCTCGGCTGATTTCGGCCCGTATCAGCGCCTGAACTTTTCGCTCTACAGCGGTCAGAATCAGGTTGAAACCGACGTGCTGGCCCGCGAACAGTTTTTTGATGACGGCTTCATGTTTTCCCGCGATCACTACAACTGGCTCAACACCGTGGCGCAGCTGGGCTACGACTGGGTTGTGAGCCCGCGCCTCGACCTCAGCTTTCAGGCCGGCTACTCCGGCAACCGCATGCGCCACAACTACGTGATGGCCGACAACAGCATCTACGCCATGCTTGCCGGCGATGCGCCCCTGAGCGACAGCGCAATTTTCGGGCTCTACCGCGAAAACCTTGGTCACGGCGCGGCACAGCACGACAGCAACGAAATCCGCCACTACCTCGGCCGTATGGATGCGGAGTACGCCATAAACCCGCAACTTTCCCTTTCCGGCGGCGTTCAGGCCGACTTCGTGCAATCCTCTTTCGACCTCAGCTCGCTGTTTTACCTGCCCGCCGTTGACGAGCAGCAGTCCGTACACCTGAGCTCCTACCTCAACACGCACTTCACCCTGCCGGGGCCTTGGCGGTTTACCGTGGGTTCGCGCATCACCCGCCTCACCGGCTCATCACAAACTTTTCTGGAGCCCCGGGCTCAGGTACAGTACGACCGGCAGCAGTCGGCCATCGGTTTCTGGTCACTTCGGCTGGCTGGCGGGGTGTACCGGCAGTTCATCAATCAGTTTGACATCACCAATGCCGGGCCGAGCTCTATTGTGCCCTCCTTCACCATCTGGGCGCACGACAGCAGCCTGCCGCAGCCCAAGGCCTGGCACGGCAGCGCAAGTTTCCTCTCAGAGCCGGCACGCGGCACAAGCATCCGGCTTGAAGGCTGGCTGAGGTATCAGCCCACCGGCTACATCACCTCCTACGACCGGCTGCTCACCGACAGCGGCCACACCCGCGAAGGCTTCGATGCCTTTGCCGAAATCACCGACATGCAGTCGTGGGGCGGCAGCATCAGGCTGAGTCAGCAGCTGATGGGCAACAGCCTGAACCTGCTGCTGGGCTACGACTACAGCCGGGCCGACATCAACATGCAGTCGCAGTTTGGCAGGGTAATGCCCGCCCCCTGGAATCAGCCGCACAGCGTGCAGGCCCGCGCAATCGCCCACCTCACCGACAAATGGACCGTATCCGGACGCTGGCAGTACATCGCCGGCCGGGCATGGGCTTTCCGGCAGGCCTACTACGATTTCCTGATGATGCACAACGTGCACGGCATCGACCGCTTCAACTTCACCAGCCCCGAAGATGACCGCCTCCCGGCATTCAGTCAGTTCGATCTGTCCCTCATCTTCACCCAAAACATCGGCATCACGCAGCTGCAAACCCGCCTCGATCTGGTAAATGTGCTCAACCGCCGCAACGTAATCGACCGCGGCGTGCACGCCCACGCCATGCACGCCGACGGCACGCAGGAGCTCTCAGTGTACGACCGCAGGCTGCCGGGCTTCAGCCCATCGTTGAGTGTGCAGTTTTCATTCTGAAATCCGCCAAGCCTCAACTTTCCTGCACCGTTATTTTTTTGGGACCGCAACAGGCCGGGTAAACAGCTGATTTTTCTGCCTGCCCGCAGGTTTGCATTTCAGGCTGTTTTTATCCTTCCGCCAAATAATTCAAAAAAAATCAGGCACCGGCGTTCTGTCGGGTGTCCTGTTTATGACACACGCCCCAAGGACATTTTGAATTCTCAGGTGGACAGGAAATTGACCATGTATAGCTCTTATCTATTTCTTGCCCACTTTCAGGCCCGGCAGCTGACACTGCCGGGCTTTACTTTTTCCGGATGAAGTTGCCCGTTGCTTTGTATTTTGGCGGATTCACTTTTTAATTTTCAGAAAAAAATGTTTGAATCCATCCACAAATCGGGCATGCCGCTGTTTTTGCTCGGGGTGAGCCTCTCAGCCGTGATCTTTGCCTTTGTGCGGCCGCTGCTGCTCAGTACCGGATTGCCCGGCCTTTTTTTTACCGTTGCCGCCATGTTCGGGGTCGGCTTCACCCTCATGATGCTCATCGCCCGCCTCACCGGCTATCCCGAAAAAATCCCGACTGACTTTGTGCTCGGGCCGGGAATCCCAACGGCCATACTCGTAACAGCTCTTTTTCTGAGCGACATCACGGAAGCTTCCCGTTTCAGCATCATGGCCTACGGGCCTGCGCTGGGCACGACCTTCTACCTCGCAGCTGTTCTGTTTGGCAAACGAGAAAACAGCTGAGCCTGCCCGGGCCGCTCAACCTAACTTATATCATACCGTGCAAACTTTAGTCTGCCTCCTCTCACAACCAACGGATATCGGCCTTAATCTCGAAGCCGCGCTTGAGGTAAACCCGCATTCTGTTATTATCTGCCACACAAAGGAATCAGAGCAGGAAGCCATCATCCTTCAAATAAAACTGCTCGACGCCCTCGGCGCACATGCGCAGCTCGTACCCGTACCGGCCTTCGACCTCGACGGCATTCAGGATATAGCTGAGCAGCTCTTCATGAGCCTGCAAAACCGGCAGAGCGTGCTCCACTACACCGGCGGCACCAAACCCATGGCCCTCGGTTTCTTTGAGGAATTCCGCGGCAGCGGCTGCTCCCTGCTCTACACCGACCTCGCAACCCGCACCCTGTGGTGGCGCGGTCCTGAGGGCTTCTACCAGAAACCCATGCAGCAGCGCTGAGGCCCTACCGATGAAGCGCCGCACGCTCATTTTAATTTTTCTGGGGATGCTCATCCTCTCCGGGTGCCGCTCCCAGCGCGACACCATCCGCACGGGCACCGTTTTCGAGCGGGGCGAAGCCAGCTGGTACGGCCCCGGTTTTCACGGGCAGGCAACGGCCAACGGCGAGCGCTACGATCAGGAGGCCCTGACGGCCGCGCACCGCACCCTGCCCTTCGATACCGTAGTTGGCGTACGCAACATGCGCAACGGCAAAACCGTGGTCGTACGCATCAACGATCGCGGCCCGTACGCCAACAACCGCATCATCGACCTCTCAAGAGCCGCGGCGCGTGAAATCGACATGATTCAGAGCGGCATCGCCCCGGTCGAGCTCACCATACTGCGGAGTCCGGTGCCGGTAAGCCGCGCTGCAATAGCGCGGGAGCTGTTTACGGTTCAGGTAGCCTCCTTCAACACGAGGCAGGAGGCGGCAGCCTACGCCCGGCAGCTCCGCGGAGCCCGCGTTGCGGAAGGCCGCGTTCAGGGCCGCACCGTGTACCGGGTGTACGTGGGCGAGTTCCGCAACCAGCGGGATGCCGAGCGGCAGCGCCGCAGGCTGCAGCGGCAGGGCATCAGCGGCTTTGTGAAACAGGTGCAGAATTAAACCTTAAACCACACCAGCGCTGCATCTTATAAATAACAAGCCGGGACCTGCATAGTTATGAAGTTGCACTTTCATCACTTAAAAGCTATTATTGAAATAAAAATGACCAGAAATTACCTCAACCGAATTACCCGGGATCAGGATATTTGCTTTGGCAAACCCGTTATCAGGAATTTGCGCTATCCTGTTGATATGCTGCTCAGCCTGATGGCATCAGGAATGAGCAAAGAGGAAATCCTTGAAGACTACGAAGACCTTCAGTACGAAGACCTGTTGGCTTGTCTGCAATATGCAGCCAAAATTTCACAGTCGAGATTCTCTAAAAAAATTGTGCTTTGAAGTTTCTTGTTGATGCTCAGCTTCCAAGGAAACTTGCTCATTTCTTAGTTGAGCACGGCTTCGATGCAATTCACACCCTCGATCTGCCTCTTCAAAATAATACTCCTGATACTGAAATAATTGATATTGCGGATCAAACCAATCGCGCAATTATAACCAAGGACAGTGATTTCCTGCATAATTTTATTATCAACAATAAGCCCCGCAAGCTAATTATTGTATCCACAGGTAACTTGCGCAATCAGGATTTACTCACACTATTCTCTCAAAATATTGACACTTTACTTGCTCTACTGGGCGAAAATCAAGTTATAGAGATAAATACCAATGAGGTTACAGTTCTTTTTTGATTTGATCTTTTGCAACAGCGGCAGGGCATCAATGGCTTTGTGAAGCAGGTGCAGAATTAAATAAGTAGCTTTTCTTTTTTTTGGGTGGAACTCCGTGAGCATCACGGTCTTTC
>JAFIET010000170.1 GCA_020832405.1 Balneolales bacterium | reverse complement strand
CACCATCCCGATCTGGTGTTGCTGGATCTCCGGATGCCGCGCAAGGACGGGCTGCAGGTGCTGCGGGAGCTGCGGGCGTCGGGCAACGACGTGCCGGTGGTGATGCTGACGGCCTACGGGGCCCTCGAGTCGGCGATCGAGGCGACGCGGCTGGGCGCGGACGCCTACATGACGAAGCCCTTCGACCTGCAGTACGTGGGCGAGACCGTGGACCGGACGCTGCAGGAGTACCGGATGCGGACCCAGGTCCACTCGGTCTCCGAGCGGCGGGAGGAGGTGCGGAGCTACCACACCCTCCTGGGCGAGAGCACCCCGATGTGCCGGGTCTTCGACCGGCTGCGCCGGCTCGAGAGCATCGATGCGCCCACGGTGATGATCAGCGGCGAGAGCGGGACGGGCAAGGACCTCGTGGCCCGCGCCATCCATGCCCGCGGGCCTCGCCGCGAACGGCCCTTCATGGAAGTGGACTGCACCGCGATCCCGGAGACCCTCTTCGAGAGCACCCTCTTCGGCCACGAGAAGGGGGCCTTCACCGATGCCCGCAACCAGCACCGGGGGCTCTTCGAAAGCGCGGAGGGCGGCGTCGTCTTCCTCGACGAGATCGGCGAGATGAGCCCGCCCATGCAGGCCAAGTTGCTGCGCGCCCTCGAGAACCGGCGCTTCAAGCGCGTCGGTGGCAACCGCGACATCCCCCTCGATGCCGCCATCATCGTCGCCACCAACCGGGACCTGCGCGAGGAAGTCGATGCCGGACGCTTCCGCGAGGACCTGTACTACCGGCTCGCCGTCGTGCCGATCCACGTGCCCCCGCTGCGCGAGCGCGGCGAGGACATCCGGGTGCTCTGCGACGCCTTCATCCGGCACTTCAACCAGCACTTCGGCCGCCACATCGACGGCCTCAGCGAGGAGGCCATGGAGCTGCTGCGGACCTACGCCTGGCCGGGCAATGTCCGCGAGCTGCGCAACGTCATCGAGCGCATCGTCATCCTCCACGAGAACGCCATCATCCGCGCCGCCGACCTCCCCCGCGAGGTCATCCACGGCGCCCGGGCCACCTTCGCCACCGACTGCCCCTTCCTCCTGCCCGACGAGGGCATCGACCTGGAGGCCGTGGAGCGCGGCCTCATGGAGCAGGCCCTCGCCCGCACCGAGGGCAACCAGTCCGCCGCCGCGCGGCTCCTCGGGCTCACCCGCTACGCCTTCCGCTACCGCGCCGAGAAGCACGGCATCAAGTAGCGCACGCCGCTCCCCGCAGGGCGCGGGCTACTGGCGCAGCTCGAAGCGCAGTTCGAAGCATGCGCCGCCCAGCGGCCGCTCCTCGAGGAGCGCGATTTCCCCCTCCATCGCGTTCATCATCCGCTGCGAGATCGGGAGACCGAGGCCGGTGCCCCGGACCTTCGTCGTGAAGAACGGCTCGAAGAGCTGCTCGGCGGCCTCCGCGCTGACCCCGGGGCCGCTGTCCATGACCCGCACCCGGTCGGAGAGCACCTCCACGCGGAGCGTGCCTTCGCCGTCCATCGCCTGGATGGCGTTGAGCACGAGGTTGAGCAGCACCTGACGGAGCATGTCCGGGTCCGCGGAGATCTTCGCCTCCCCGTCGCACAGGAAGGTGACCCGGTCGGCGCCGGCCTCCTGGCTCTCGAGGATGTCCCGCACCAGGCGCCCCATGTCCACCTGCTGGACGTGGGGTTCCTTGGGCCTGGCGAAGGCCAGCAGGTCGCTGACGAGACGGTTGAGGCTCAGGATCTGGTCGAGCACCTTCTGCATGATCGGCTGGCGCCGGTCGTCTTCCGGAAGGCTGCGGGCGAAGACCTGCAGCGCCCCGCTGATGCCCGCCAGTGGATTGCGCAGCTCGTGGGCCACCGCGGCGGAGAGGGCGCCGATCTGGGCGAGGGACTCGGAGCGGCGCATCCGGGCCTCGTTCTGGACGGCGTCGGTGATGTCCTCCAGGTGCATGATCAGGCTTGCCCGTCCGTGCCGCATCGGCTGGATGTGCAGGGCGAGGTGCCGCGTCTCGCCGGCGATCTCCGCGTCCACCCGGGGGATGGAGATCTGTCGTCCGGTCTCGACCGCCCGACGCATGTGGATCTCGAGGGCTGCGCCCTCGACCACCGCGGCGGGGAGCGATGCCAGGCAGGGCTCGCCGACCCGGATGTGGTCTCCGAGCACCGAGCGTTCCGGACGCGTGGCCGCGGTCACCCGGCCGGCCTCGTCGAGAACCAGCACGGTCACCGGCACGCTCGAGACGATGAGCTCGGAGAACTCCCGGAGCCGTTCCTCCTCGTGCACCACGAGGAAGTTGCCGGTCATGGCGGCCAGGTCGATGTCCGTGATGCGCGAGATGGCGCTGCAGACGTCGGCGTTCGGGAGCTCCACCGTGTGCGAGAGCTGCATGAAGTGCTCGCGCACGACCCCCATCGCCATGAACATCGCCGTATGCGGCAG
>JAFIET010000066.1 GCA_020832405.1 Balneolales bacterium | reverse complement strand
CAATCCTGGCGCGCATTGCAAGCGAGCGGGAGCGCTGGCTGGAAGTGAAGCAAAAAGCACACCTCACCCGAAAAGACAAAGGTCAGACCGGCTGCGGTACCCGGCTGCGCGTACTGGCCAACGTGGGCAACGAGCACGAAATCAATCAGGTGCTGGACCTTGGTGCAGAAGGCGTGGGCCTGTTCAGGACCGAATTCCTGTTCATGGAGCGCACCAAAGTACCCGACGAAACCGAGCAGTTTGAAGCCTACAAAATCGCGGCTATGGCGCTCGGCAGGCAGCGCCCGCTTACCATCCGGACCCTCGATGTTGGCGGGGATAAGCCCATCCCTTACCTCAATATCGAGGGAGAAGAAAACCCATTTCTGGGCCGCCGCGGTATCCGCTACAGCCTCGATGAACGCGGACTGTTCAAATCGCAGCTGCGCGCCCTGCTTCGGGCTTCAGCATTCGGCCGCATCGAAATCATGTTCCCCATGATTGCCTGCACCGGCGAAGTCGAATCTGCCCTCGCCCTGCTCGAAGAAGCAAAAGCAGAGCTCGATATCCAAAGCGTGAAATACGACAATCAGCTGAAAACCGGCATTATGGTGGAAGTGCCCGCAGCGGTTGAAAACCTCCGGGAAATCCTGCCGATGGTCGATTTTGTGAGCATCGGTACCAACGACCTCGCTCAGTATGTGATGGCCGCCGATCGTACAAACGCAGCCGTATCCGGGCTCACAACCTACTATCAGCCGGCGGTGCTGCGGGTAATTGAGCGCATCATCCGCCTGGCAAACGAATCCGGTACGGATGTTTCCATGTGCGGCGAAATGGCACGCGACACCCTCGCAACGCCGCTGCTTGCCAGCTGGGGCCTGCGCAAATTCAGCATGAGCGCAGCCGGCATACCCGAGTTCAAGTACATGGCCCGGAAAATAAACCTGAATTCCCTCAGCGGTCTGTCCGAAAGGGTGGCTGCCTGTACGGATCCGGAGCAGGTGCGCGAAACCCTTCGGAGCTTCAGCCCGGCCTGATGCCGCCTAAGGTTCCCGAACCCGCAAGCTAACGGAAGCACATCACCCCAAAAAACACAATCTCAAAGGCGATAAGCGGGAAAAGCTTCGGCCTGATCCCGGCCGCCCTCTTATTCACCCCTTCATTTTTTTAGGGTGAACCCCGTGCACATCAAGGTCAGTCGTGGCAGCACCTCATCCCCAAGCCTGCGGCAAATCCCTTGCTTTGGGGGGGGGAATCTCAGCGCCCTTTCTAATGCCAGCGTTTTGTATTTTGGAACCGCGTAAACCGAAACCCTCACAACGAGATAAATCATGGGTGTTCTCCTTTTTGTTTTGCTGCTGTTTCTGCTTTTCGATTGCTGACGGCTTGACTCCGGCAGAATAGCGTGCGACTGTTCGCTCCAAAAGCCCCGCAGTTTGCTGTCAGGGGCATTTCTTGCTACCTTAGGCGCAAATTAAAATTCCCAAATAAAACATCATTTTATGAGCGCAGACCGCACCGCTTCTTTCGTGCCTGAATGGGCAAAAGGCATCGTTTGGTATCAGATTTTCCCGGAGCGCTTCTGGCGCGGCCTTGAACACAACGACCCTACGCTGCACGATCAGCGCAACGCCTGGCCGCACAACCTTGAAGCCCCGTACCAAACCCACCCCTGGACCTCCGACTGGTACGCACGGCAGCCCTACGAGCAGGATAACGGCATGAACCTCTCCGACACGCTTCAGCGCCGCCGCTACGGGGGCGACCTGCAGGGTGTGCTCGACCGCCTCGATTACCTTCAGGATCTGGGCGTTGAAGCCATCTATTTCAATCCGCTTTTTGAAGCGCCCTCGAGCCATAAATACGACGGCGCGACCTACCATCACATCGACCCCAATTTCGGGCCCGACCCGGAGGGCGACCGCGCCCTCATCGCCACAGAAACCCCGCACGACCCCAAAACCTGGGTGTGGACCTCCGCCGATAAGCTCTTCCTGCGCATCATCGAAGAGTTGCACGCGCGGGGCATCCGGCTGGTGATCGACGGCGTGTTCAACCACATGGGCCTCAACAGCTGGGTGTATCTGGATCTGGTAGAGAAGCAGCGGGAATCGGCCTTCAGCGACTGGATGAAGGTCGAAAAGTGGGCCGACGAAACCGAAGACGGCAGCACGCATATCAAAACCTGGTGGGGCTTCAAAGAGCTGCCCGAAATCATGCAGAACCGCGCCGGCATCACCGCCGGGCCGCGGCAGTACATCTTCGACATCACCCGCCGCTGGATGGATCCGCTCGGCAACGGCGACCTCAGCAAAGGCGTGGACGGCTGGCGCCTCGACGTGGCTTTTTGTGTGAAGCATCCCTTCTGGAAAAAATGGCGCAAGCACGTTCGCAGCATCAACCCGGAGGCCTACCTGCTGGCCGAGGTGATCGATGCCCCCGAAAAGCAGGTGCCCTACCTCAAAGGCGACGAATTCGACGCGGTGATGAACTACAACTTCGCGTTCGCCCTCTCCGAGTATTTCATCAAAGACGGCAGCGACGCCCTGCCGACCGAACTCGACACCAAGCTCCGCGTGCTCCGTGAAGCCTACCCGCACGAAGTTACGCACGTGATGCACAACCTGCTCGGCAGCCACGACACCGACCGGGTCGCATCCCGCATCGTCAATTCCAAACTCTTCACCATGCGCAACTGGAGCGAGTACTACGAGCGCGCCAAAATGGTGAATCCCGCCTACAAAACCGGCCGCCCTGACGATACGGCCCGCCTCATCCAAAAACTGATGGTCGTGTTTCAGCTGACCTACATCGGCTCGCCCGGCATTTATTACGGCGACGAGGCCGGCATGTGGGGCCCCAACGATCCCTGCAACCGCAAGCCGATGGTGTGGCCGGAGCTGAAGTACGATGCCGAAGCCGTTTTCCCGAACGAAGCCGGCCGCGCGCCGGAGTCGTACGGCTTCGACCACCGAATGCACGCGCTGCACCGCACGCTCATCGCCCTCCGGAAAGCCTTCCCCGAGCTTGCCAAAGGCGAGTACCGCACCCGCATTACCGACGATGAATATCAGGTTTTCGGTTTTGAGCGCTGGCTCGGCGACGAAGCCTGCCTGGTGATTTTTAACACCGGCACCAAAATGTATCAGCCGCGGCCTGAAGGCTACGGCAAGGCGGAGCTGCTCTTTGCCATCAATGCCCGGATGGATGAAAGCGGGGTCTGTGCCATGCACCCGAACAGCGCAGTAATACTCAAAAAGCGGGTGTAGGGTGATGGCATCCCAAACCTCACATTATTCCTGATGCAGCGCAAACTTCTGGTTTTAGGCGCCGGTGCGGCCGGCCTCACAGCCGCCATTTTCGCGGCTGAGCAGGGCGCACAGGTGCTGCTGCTCGAGCGTACCAAACAGGCAGGCAAGAAAATTCTGATGAGCGGCGGTACCCGCTGCAACGTGCTGCCGGTGAAAGCCACCTTGCAGGATTATCACACGGCTTCATCCCCCAACATCCTCAAAAAAATCTTCAAAACCTGGTCGGTTGCCGGCTGCAAGCGCTGGTTTACCGATGAGCTTGGCCTTCAGCTCGCCTGCGAGGAGGAATCGAACAAATGGTTTCCGGTGAGCAACTCCGCGAAGGAGGTCCGCGATCTGCTGCTGCAGCGCGCCCTGGATGTCGGGGTGGAAATCCGGTACGAGTGCGCGGCTGAGGCCCTTGAGCCGCTGCATCCCGGCTGGCAGGTGCGGCTGGTTTCCGGCGAAGTTGTAACGGGGGATGCCGTGATTGTGGCCACCGGCGGACTCTCGGTGCCTACGATTGGCACCGATGGTATGGGGCACCGCTTCCTGAAGCCGCACGGTCACCTCACGGGGCCCGTGTACCCCGCGCTTACGCCGCTGCTGAGCACCAACGCCGCGCACAAAGGCCTCAGCGGCCTCAGCCTGAACGTGCGCATGCGGGTGATGCTGGGCGATAAGCGCCTGTTTGAGGCGAGCCGGACCGGATTTCTGTTCACGCACCGCGGCTACAGCGGACCTGCCGTGCTGGATGTCTCGCACTTTTACCGGGAGGAATTTGCCGGCAAAACGGGCATCGAACGGGCCGGCCTGCGGTATGAAGTCAGCTGGGACGGCGAAGGGGAGGAGGTCTGGAAGGAGCGCCTCGGCGGCAAAGGCGGCGCTACGGTTTCGGGCATCCTGCGGCAGCACCTGCCGAACCGCCTGGCCGATGTTCTTGCGGCAGAAGCCGGGTCGGGGCTGGGCGAGCGCAAAGCCGCCGAGCTCAGCCGCGAAGAGCGCAAACGCCTGCTGAAGCTGCTCACCGCCTGCGAGCTGCCCGTGAGCGGCGATGAGGGTTACCGCAAAGCGGAAGTAACCGGCGGCGGCGTGCCCCTTGAGGAAATCAACCCCGCTACCATGGAGAGCCGGCTGCACCCCGGCCTGTACCTGTGCGGCGAAATTACGGACGTATTTGGCCGCATCGGCGGGTTCAACTTTTACTGGGCCTGGGTGAGCGGCCGCCTCGCAGGCATGAAGGCCGGAGAAAAGCAGGCGGGCGGCGCAGGCTGAAAAGCACGGGCTGTGCCGCAGGTCCGGGTGTTTTGTACTGGCACGAAAGACCGTGATGCGCACGGAGTTTCCCCCTAAAAAAATGGCGCATGGAATCAGCTGGTAAGCCGGTATTAGGCTGCGCAGGTCAGGAGTTACCAAGTTTTGGGGTCGTACAGCCGGGCTTATTTCGGGCGGGAATAAAAGATAACCCGTATATTCGATTATTGATTTTTTGAATCCTGCCGGACACGCTAAAACCGTGCATCCGGCTTTTTCCTGACAACATAAACATGTGATTATGATCCTCCTGAGCATCCTTTTGTGCCTTGCGTTCGCGGCCGTGCTGCCCGAAAACCGGGCCGAAGCACAGCCCCTGCAAATCAGCTCCCCCGAAAACGTGCTGCAATTGCAGTTCACCCTCGAAAACGGTGCGCCGCAGTACACCCTCGGCCGTTTGGGTCAGCCGCTGATTCTGCCTTCCAAACTCGGCTTTAAGTTGGCCGGTGCGCCCGATCTCGACGGTAATTTTGCCGTCATCGGTCATCAAAGCTCAACCTTCGATGAAACCTGGGAGCAGGTTTGGGGCGAGAAGCGCTTCATCCGAAACCACTACAACGAGCTGCGGGTACAGCTGCAGCAGCAGGATGCGCAGGCACGGCGCCTCGACATCGTGTTCCGGCTGTATGACGACGGCATCGGCTTTCGGTACGAATTTCCGGAGCAGCCCAACCTCACGGAAATCCTGATTGATGATGAGCTTACCGAGTTCGCCCTCACCGGCAATCACGAAAGCTGGTGGATAGGCGCCTATCAGTGGAACCGGTTCGAATACCTCACCGAAAACACCCCGCTCGCCGCCGTCGACACCGTGCATACCCCGCTCACCATGCGCACGGCAGACGACCTCTACCTCAGCTTTCACGAAGCGGCGCTCACCAACTACAGCACCATGACGCTCGAACGCGTGGCCGGTTACACCCTGAAAGCCAACCTCATGCCCTGGGCCGACGGCATCCGTGTGCGCACGCAGGCCCCGGCCGTAACGCCCTGGCGTACCCTGCAGGTAGCCGACCGGCCCGGTGATCTGATTACATCTTACCTCATCCTCAACCTCAACGAGCCGAACAAAATCGAAGACACAAGCTGGATTCAGCCCGCCAAATATGTGGGCATCTGGTGGGAAATGCACCTCGATAAGTCAACCTGGGAGCCGGGGCCGCGGCACGGGGCAACGACTGAAAACGCGAAGCGCTACATCGACTTTGCGGCAGCGCACGGCTTTGATCACGTGCTCGTGGAAGGCTGGAACCCCGGCTGGGAAGGCGACTGGTTTGCCGATGGCGTGGTGTTCGACTTCACCCGCGCCTACGACGCCTTCGACCTGGAAGGCGTAGCGGCCTACGCATTGGAGCGGGGCGTACGGCTGATGGGGCATCACGAAACTTCAGCCAGTGTGGAGCATTACGAAGCGCAGATGGAAGAGGCCTTTGCCCTGTACGAGCGCCTCGGCGTGCGCGCGGTCAAGACCGGCTACGTGGGGCACGGGCAGGAAATCTTCTGGACGGACGCCGACGGAAACCGCAATTATGAGTGGCATCACGGGCAGCACATGGTTGAGCATCATCAGCGGGTGGTAGAGCTGGCGGCGCAGCACCGCATTTCGCTGAACGTGCACGAAGGGGTGAAGGATACCGGCCTGCGGCGGACCTGGCCCAACCTCATGACCCGCGAAGTAGCCCGGGGGCAGGAATACAACGCCTGGGGCGAGAACGGCGGCAACCCGCCCGATCACGTGCTCATGCTGCCCTTCACCCGAAATTTGGGCGGGCCGTTTGACTACACGCCCGGCGTCGTGGACCTGCTTTTTGAAGAATGGCGCCCGGATAACCGCGTGCCGCACACCCTCGCCAAAGAGCTGGCGCTTTACGTGGTAATTTACAGTCCGCTGCAAATGGCCGCCGACCTGCCCGAAAACTACGAAAACGCACTGCTGCCGCTGCAGTTCATCAAAGATGTGCCGGCTGACTGGTACGACACGCAGGTGCTGGATGGCAGTATCGGTAATTTCATCACCATTGTGCGTAAAGACCGCAACAGCGATGAATGGTTTCTGGGCAGCATCACCAACGAACAGGGACGGCTGCTGCAAACGCCGCTCTCATTTCTGGATGAAGGCCGCCGCTACCGCGCCGAAATCTATCACGACGCCTCAGATGCGCACTGGGAGCACAACCCCTACGCCCTCGAATTTACGGAATCGGAAGTAAACAGCAGCACCGTGCTGCCGGTTCGCCTTGCAGCGGGCGGCGGCATAGCGGTGCGGTTTGTGCCGCTTGATTAAACCGGCAGGGCTTTTTGCATCGCTAATTTAGAGAGGTCATGATTTATAAGGCGTTATATGATTTGAGATGCTGCTGTTATAAAAGTAAAAAGGGGTAACAGCCGGGCAGCAAACTTCATAATGGAGGTTATCATTAGTGTGAAAGAGCGGTAAGTTTCAGGAAAAACTGAAACTAAGTTAGAATATAGTCGCAATAAGACTAATATTTAATTATCTTCAAAACACTTGTATAAAAAAGAAAGTTGATTCCAATGTTACGTCATTTCATAAATAAAGAGCCGAAAACAAAAACGGCAGGACACTCAAAAGAGAACTGTAGATGAATTTTAAAGATAAAATGCGTGTGGCAGTCGGAACTGCCGGCACCAGCCTTATAATTGGTCTTGATCCGGTTTATGAAAAAATACCGGCTATTATAAGGCGCAAAGCTTTTTCCAAAGCGGATGCCGTAACCACTTTTTGCCGCGAAATAATTGAGCACACTACCCCGTACTGTGCGGGTTATAAGCTCAATCTTGCTTTTTTTGAAGCTTTAGGCGATCAGGGCCTTGACGTTTTTGGTCAGGTTTGCAGTGCTATACCGTTTGATAAGCTGTTAATAGCTGATGCCAAACGGGGTGATATCGGCAACACAACCCAAATGTATGCACAGGCTTACATGAGAAAGTTCCGTGCCGATGCTGTAACGCTGAATCCGCTTATGGGTATTGAAACCCTGTTGCCATTTTTGAAAGACAGCCGCAGGGCAGTTTTTGCGCTAACACTTACGAGCAATCCCGGCGCCGCTGACTTTCTGCTGCAAAAGCTGGAAAACGGACGAACACTATCCGAAGAAATTGCCACGCGTCTTCAGCAGCTCTCTGAGCACGACCTTGCGCTTGGTACTTTGGGAATGGTTGTGGGGGCAACACAGGCTGAAAAACTTGCACCTGTTTTGGACCTGTTCCCGAAAGCACCCCTTCTAATTCCGGGTTTTGGTGCGCAGGGCGGAAAAGTTGAAGAACTTGTCAGCTTACTTGCAGCCCGGCAGCATGCCGCGTTTCCTGTAGTAGGGCGATCGATTATTTATGAGTTTTCTGATGAAGACGAGCATAAATGGTACAAGACGGTGATGCTGGCTACAAAGCACTTCAGAAAAGTCTTTGAACCGCTGAAAAGCAATATTGAGGCATTTACACAAGCAGATTGACAGGCGGGCCCGGCATCTTCTATATTGCCGGGCCTGAATTGCTGAACGGATGCTGAGAAATACTCTGCCGGAAGTTGAGCCCTGTTTTTTCTAAATGTGATAGCTTTGTCAGAGAAACTGAATCCTGAAAAAATGCCTCATGTAATCGTATTTACCGACGGGGCATGCAGCGGAAATCCCGGTCCGGGCGGCTGGGGAGCGATCTTATCGTGGAACGGGAAGGAAAAAGAGCTAAGCGGAGGTGAAGCCCGCACGACCAACAACCGCATGGAAATGAAAGCGGTTATCGAAGCCCTAAAAGCCTTAAACCGGCCCTGTAAGGTTTCAGTAAACAGCGACAGCGCGCTCATTATAAATGCCTTCCAGCAGCGCTGGGTAGATGGCTGGATGCGCAGAGGCTGGCTTAAAGCCGACAAGAAACCCGTAGAAAACCAGGATTTATGGATGGAGCTGCTTGAAGCCATGGAACCCCATCAGGTGCACTGGGTGAAAGTAAAAGGGCATGCCGGAGTGCCGCTAAACGAGCGCGCTGACAGGCTTGCTGTTAAAGCAGCGGAGCTATTCAAAGGCCGCAGCCAGAATTAAGTGCGCAAAAGCGACCTTTGATTGGTAAAAAAAATCCGATTTGTTTCAGTAAGGGCGTATCCCTTAATAAAAAATGATTAATGAGGGGAGCTCTGAGGATTTAATGTTCAAGTGTTTAATATTAAAAAAACATAATATACCAGCAGCCTTACCAGATGTTAAAAAGAACAGCTCATTGATACTGTACGTTTGATTATTTCAATATTCCTCTTAGCTTACATAATTAAGGCTTAAATTGGTCTGTATAACAAGTTAAATTGCGGTCTTATTGGTATGGTAATCTCATCAAACTAATTTTAAAAGTGTGAACTTAGAAGACAAGTATCGTCCGGCTCATATTCCATTGTATTACCTTGTCAGGCGCATCAAATGGGATCAGTTTTTTGTGGGACTCTTTGGAGCATTTGCCATTTTTGGCGTGTTAATGAAACTTTGGCAACCGCCATTTTGGGGATTGCTTTCTGCTGAAACCGGCGATTTGCTGTTTCAGATATTCATGCCTATCGGGTTTTTAGGTGAATGCGTGGTGTTCATTATAATGGGCTTTGTAAAAGGCGAAGATTACGAAGAAGTACACCCTGAAAGTACGGATATTGAGTTTTTACAAAACGTGAGCCCGTCGTATTCACAGCAGTTTGCCGGGGCAGCACCTATTGAATTAGGAGATGATTACACCGATAAGCTCAAAAAACAAATTCAGCAGCAGCTTGAAAGCCGGCTTGATAAGCGGCTTGATGAGATCGTAGAGGTTATTGCAAAACAGGCTGAAACCACAACGGAATACAACCGGCAGATGAATGCGCTTCAGCATGAGTTTATACAGCTTGGTACAAGAGTAGCAAGGTTCGGTCAGTCGGTTGAGGCTTATGAGCAGAATATGGGCTCTCTCGTTAAAATGCAGGAAACAGACTTATCAGCGCGGGTAGAGACCCTCGATAAGAACCTGAGGCAGGCGTCTGAAAGCATAGCAGAACTTGACAAACAAATAAAGCAGGCTTCTCAGAAATTCGATCAGTTTAACCGCAGGTAATCCTTTATGCCAGCACCAAGCGGAAGTAACATTATGAGGCTGCGGTTATATTTCATGACCGCAATTTACCTGCCGATTCTGTTGTATGCTATGTCAACATATCAGCTTGAATCAGGGGCTGTTGTTATCGACCGTGATGACCTGCGGCCTGTAGCAATTCCTGAAAGCAGGATACTCTTTACCGGAGATGACTTTATAGCCGATATTCTGTATCAGCCTGTAAGTGACGGGCTTAACGGGCTCAGGATTAATACGATTGCAAATCCCGGTGTAGAAATTATTGAAGGTCCGGAGGGTCTGGTTTACGATAAAGAATTGCGCAGATTTACCTTTGACACATCGCAGCTTTTTGAGGGAGAACCTGCTGAGGTGCGCGAAAAAGAAGTTCGCTTTCTTGCGAATGTATTTATTGAATCAATTGTGGAAAACCGGGTCGAATCACGGCCTGTTGAGCGCAGCTTTACCGTGCGCCGCCCTGTTGTTAACGTACTAAGCAATACACCACAGCGGCTCATCAGCAACGCCCAAAATGATCTCAGCTTTTTGGTTGAAGGGCTTTCGGAGTCAGAAATTCAACTTCGCGAGTCTTCCGTTGGGCTTACAATTTCGGGAAGCCGTATCTCATGGTCGCCGGCCGGTAATGAGACTACAATTTCTGTTTTCCGGATTGCTGAATCCGGTGAACCCCGCCTCATTGATACCCGCAGGTTTGAGGTTGTGCCCCCGCCCCCGCCAAGAGTTTTTATCCGCCGGCATCAGACGGAAGAACTTCTTGGCCCCCAAAATCTGGTTAACATCAATGATGATCAGATCGAAATCGTAATTCAGCCGGATCCCAGCTTTCTTCAGGATTATCCCAACGATGCACGTTATGAAATGGGAGATCTGAGGCTCAGTTTTTACCAGCAGGGCAGGCCGCCGCAAACCATCACCCTGCGTGCGGCTGATTTACCGCAGGATGCGGCACGAAACCGCGCAACACGCCAGGTTATTTACGGGCCTTTCAGATTGTCGCAATTAGCCGGTGACCTCCGGGGCAGTGAGGTTCGTTTTGAGATACAGGCCCTGAACCGTATCAACTACCGTGGCCTGACTGAACCGGTACCGACTAATCAGTTTCAGGATTTCTTTTCACTTAATACAAGATAACTATGCGATGTTTTGCCGCCGGTTTACTGTTTGTATTCTTTTTCTGTGCTGACGTTTGGGGGCAGGCCACTTTAGCACCTCGTTCTTCCTCATGGCAATCAACAGCACGCATCACGGGCCTTATTGAGCCGCATGATCCTTTTTTGCGATATACCACGTCACGAGAAAACGAAGATCTCATTCGCATCCGGCAAAACAACGAACGCTTCTGGCATGCACTTCGCGATTCACTCAACGATGCAATGCGTGACGGGCTCGTTCAGGCTTATTCCGTCAGGCCAAGTCAGCGCGCAGGCATGCAGCGTATTTTCGTTAGGGATGAGCCGCTGCCCTATGAAGAACTCATTGCTACTCTTGACCGCAACCTGGAAACGGTAGCCTCATTGCGAACAGGAGAAGTGATTTTCATCCCGTCGAGAGGTGACGTATTCAACCTTCGAAATTTTGTTGAAGACAACGAAACTTACTACAGCCACCTTGCCGCAATTAGCTTATTTGAGTTTGAATTCGAGGTGCTGATTGATGAAAACGGAATGACGGTTAAGCCTAATCAGCTTATTTTTGGCACAGCCTTGTATCCCGGCCGCATCACATACGATAATAACCCCAACGATTTTTTCAGCGATGTTGAAAACGGGCTCGCTTTTCTGATAGATTTCAATGATGAAACGACCAAAGATTTTTTCTTCTCGCGCGGAATCGGACGATCTGCTTCTCAAGGCATGACCTCTTTTTACGATCTGCTCATGTCGTTTCGTTACCCGCACTTTTTCTACAGCATAGATGGCATTGAACTTGCCCGGGCTATGGATCCGCCTTTTGAGTACGAGCTCGGTTTTATCCGTGAAGAAGTGCAAACACAGCTCTTTTCAATAATGATGGAATTCACCTACGGCGAAATTCCCGACATCCTCAGACGCAACCGACCTTAAGACTCAGCCTTTAACGTTGAATAATTTTTAAAGACAGATTTATATGAAACCTGCAAGTATTGCTTCTTTTTTTGTGCTCTTCATTTTGCTGCCGTTCGGTGAGCTCAAAGCGCAGGCATTGCCTCAGCCACAGGTACAGGAAGAATTGCAAGAATCCCGTTTTTGGCTTTTCAAAAATCTTGATCTCGATTTTGAAGTCGGCACAGCCAGCTTTATTGGTAATTACCGGAATTTTGCTAACGTCTTCAATCCGCTACCACTGCCGATAAACGGCTACAGCATCCGCATCACGTTAAACAAGCCTTTCTATAATTTTTGGGGAATGACTGCAAGCGGAAAACTCGGACTGTCTGTACTTGGATATTATTCTGACTTGCAGCGGTCAACTGTACGCTGGGATTTTGAAAATGCCGAATTAGGTCTTATTCCCGGAAATATCAAAAACACAACTATTGGTCCTGAAATCGGCCTCGGTTTACGCATCCCGATTTACGGCACCATTGCTCTTAGCCCCGAAGCAACTTTTGCCTACCAGTACAACAACCCGCGAACGGATTACCTGCTAAATGAAAACGGACAGACCGTTGTGCCCGGTTCCGGCTTTCGGAACGAGTGGACTCAGGACTACCCCCTCAGAAAAACACAGGGCGGAAAAGCCGTAGGCGAGGTTATCCCCACTACTATCCCTTCTTATGCACTCGGTGCCAGAATTGAAGCAATGATTATGGGCACGGAGTTTTTTGCAACCTACAGATATAACGTTTTTCTGAATGATTACTTTGACGGCATCAATCAGTTAAGTGAAAACAATGATGCCAACCATTCTGTTGTTGTTGCTTTGGGGCTTCGCGTACCGCTATCCAGAGGCGTTAGGGAGCGCAGGCTTGGCCGTGATCTGGGCAGTCAGTTTCAGTACATCCGCCAAACAATGGACGCCCAAAATGAAGCTCAGCGGCAGGAATTCTTCAACGCATTCGGCGATATTGCCATCGACAGAACTACATTAGGGCTGAAACGAAATGAACTGGCTGCAAGGGTAACGTTTACTGATGTGGCAATGGGAAATACCTCCTACCGAAAGAGTTTCTCCCGCATACCCGGCTCAACTTTTGTACTGGGACACATGGATGAAGACCCTTTTCAGATTCAAAATTACGGTCGTATTCGCGTTTTTGTGCCTGATTTCAAACTAAGCCGTACCACGGTAACCAACAAAGAGTACAAAATTTTCCTTGCAGCTATGGGGCTGGATTTCCCCGGAGCCGATTATTACGCCTCTTATATTACGGAAGACGGTCTCAGCTTCGATGAAATCCTTCAAAACCTCGAATTCACCCCTGAAAATCTCCCGGAGGGCGTAGATATCGACGGTGTGTCTTCTTTATTTCCTGTAGAAGAATCCTGGACTGACCTCAGCCTGCAGACCATACTTAGGTTTGACGATTATTTTTTTAACGAGCGCTACGACAATCACCCAGTAGTTGCAGTAAACTGGTATCAGGCCATGATGTTCTCGGAGTGGGCCGGTTTCCGCCTGCCGTCTGAATCGGAGTGGGAATATTCCGCCAAATCAGGTGTTGGCGGGCGCGTTTTCCCATGGGATGGCTACACTGTTCAGGATCAGAGCGGCAACTTTTTAGCCAACTACATGCAGGAGGCCGGTGTTTATAATCTTGACGGGTACACCCTTATGGCCCCGGTTGATTCCTTTGAGCCCAACGACTTTGGGTTGTACAACATGGCAGGTAATGTTTCGGAATGGGTACTCGATTCCTACTCCAATTCATATCAGATCCTGAACCGGGATCAGCGTTACGCCAGTTCGCTGTACTTCACCCTTGATGAACCCCGCAAAATCCATCGTGGCGGTAACTGGGCTTCATCCCGTTTCTTTATTGGTTCCGGGGTCAGAAATTTCGGAATAGGCCACAATGCTTCACCCAGAATCGGATTCCGGGTTGCGGTAAGCTCCGGTATTGGTGAGGATGGTGAAACCATACTCGACATGCTTGACCGCGACTGGTAATGAGTTTTCTGGATAGATTCAAATCTTTTTCAGCAGCACCTGCTGTTTCAGACAAATGGCAAAGGTTCGAAAAACCTGAAGCTGCCGACCCCCTGTTTCAGGAATCGGCACGCCCGGCACTGATTTACAAGCACAGTTTCGCATGCAGTATCTGTACTTATTCTTTGATGAGCCTTGAGCGCAGCCTGGAGCAGATTATGCCTCATGCGGATGTCTATTTTGTGGATGTACGTGCTGAAAGACCGGTATCAAATTACATAGCCGGCAAAAGTGGTGTCATACATCAGTCGCCTCAGGCAATACTGCTCTATAAGGGAAAAGCATACTGGCACGGCTCACATGGGGAAGTGCGTGCCGAACCGGTTTTGGATTCGTTAAACGAAATCGCTGACAGCTGAAAAGCGCTCATATTCGTGGTATGAACATAAACCCCGGTATTTATTGGTGTAATACCGGGGTTTTATTACATAAATTGGCTGTGTGAAACCGAATCTGTTCAGTTTCTTTTTTACGCCCGTCAGCCAATACTTAACTGAGTTCACCATGAATGAAAAAGCTCTTTTTTCCAGACAATGGATGCAAGCCTGGCAGTTTGAAATCAATAACAACTCCGCATATGCACAACACGGAAAAGCATGGGAGGATGCGCTGTTGCTTAGGTTTGAAGACGGCCTACGCCTCCCAAATGAAGAAACTTGTGCCGGGTTTTTCCTTGATTTAAAAAACGGCCGCTGCGAAGAAATCCGTTATGCTTCTGAAACGGATATTTCAGACACGCCGATCGTGCTTACTGCGCCGTCAAAAGTATGGGAGCAGCTAATTAAAGAGAAGAAAGATCCGCTCTTTATGATAATGAGCGGTACAATCCGCCTTGAAAAAGGGAGCATGATGAAGCTCGGCTTACAGCGTAATGCAGCCAAAGCACTGCTGGCAGGCGCAGCTACCGCAACCCATGAGGTTAAAAAACAGCTTGCAGCTGCATGCGCTCAGCTTGAACGAAAACCAGATAAAACTACGGCCACGCATGGATCACCGCATACTACACGAAAAAGCTATGCAACCACAAGCCGCGGCCTTGATTTCGACAGCTACCCGATGCAGCTGTTTCAGAAGGCAAAACAGCTTGGGGTTTGGAATCCCGCTGCCATTAACTTTGAGCAGGACCGGCAGCAGTGGCTCACCTTTTCAGAAGAAGAAAAAGATTTGATTTTCCGGCTTACTGCGATGTTTATGGGCGGTGAGGAAGCCGTAACGCTCGATCTGCTGCCGCTCATACAGGTGCTCGCCAGGGAAGGCCGTATTGAAGAAGAGATGTTCCTCACCAGTTTTTTGTGGGAGGAAGCCAAGCACACGGAGTTTTTTGCATTGTTTCTGCGGGATGTGGTCCAAAAACCGTTTGATATGGAGCATTATCACGGGCCGGCCTACTGCAATCTGTTTCACGGGGAGCTTGAACCGGCCCTGCAGCGGCTGCATCACGACAGCAGTCCGCGTGCCCAGCTGCTTGCGTCGCTCACCTACAATATGATCGTAGAGGGTACCCTTGCGGAAACCGGCTACGAAGCCTATCACCGCATGCTCACTGAGCAGGATATGCTGCCGGGCCTGCGGGAAGGTATCGGACTTCTCAAGCGGGATGAATCCCGCCATATCGCATTTGGCCTCTATCTGATTGAGCGTCTGCTTACGGCCAACCCGAAGCTTCGGGATGAGTTTGAAACCGAAGCCGGCCGCCTTGCCGGAATGGCCATTGACGTTGTGGACGAAATATTCGGACCCTACGAGCTTATGCCTTTTAATCTTGAAAAAAGCTGGTTCGCTGATTTTGCAGTCAATCAGTTTAAAAAAAGGATGAATAAACTCATAAAAGCCTGATTTACGCGCTTGTTTTACACAGGAAGGTTTAAAATCCGTATATAAAATATCTTATTTACAGATTGTTTAAACGATTTGATATTCATTCGTCGATGAATTCGGGGTGTTTGTCGAAAAGCGGTAAAATCTAATACCTGTATTCAATATTATGGTACCAGCTAAGTAGAAACACTTATGCATTTCCAACCATAATAAAGAATTATGAAAAATTTAAATTACATCTTGTTGGCAGTTCTGTTCGGAGCTGGCCTTGTGGCGTGCGACAGCAGCCTTAAATCGCTGGGGGAAGAAGACGTTTTAGGGATTAACGTTCCGTACAACTTCGATTTTGCTACAACCCAGGCAGTAAATTTTACCGTGAAAGCTGCTTCTCAAAATGCAGCTGATTTAAGCGGGGGGAAAATCCATGTTTTTAACGCCCACCCCGATCAGGGTGGCAAAAGACTTGCAACTTATTTCCTGAACGACTCAGGTGAGCTTGCCATCCGGCACAGTTTACCCACGCACTTGCAATCAGTTTACATCCTGGCCGATTCACCTGCAGCTGAGCCCGTACAGGTTCAGGTCAGAAACGGTGCTGTTGAGTTCGAGTATAACCTCCCTGCAACCTCAGGTCGCGGTATTGATGCCGGTGATGACAGCTTCAGTGCAGGTTTAATGGATGATCCGATTGATACGGTGCGGAATTATTTCCCGGCCGAAGGTGAATTCGGTACCATTATGTTTGAAGACCTCTGGCCTTCATTCGGAGATTATGACATGAATGATCTTGTTGTCGGGTATCAGTTCTCTGAAATAACGAATGATCAGAATGATATTCTCAGCATCGATATGACTTTCCAGATCCGCGCAACAGGTACCGCTGTAAGAGCTGGTTTTGGTATTCAGTTCGACGAACTTGTGCCTGACGACATTGCGTCTGTTGTCGGTACCCGCCTGTCAGGCGACACTTTTATCAATCTTAACAGCGATGGCACAGAAGCAGCTCAAAGCAGGGCAGTTGTTATTGCATTCGACGATGCAAATCAAAACTTTCCGAGAATGGGCAACGTGTTTGAGGGTCGTAATCCCAGAAATCCGGACGTCGTTTCGCTCACCGTAACTTTCGAAGACCCTGTTGCCAGAGAAGATTTAGGCTCCGCTCCTTATAATCCGTTTGCGTTCTTCTACGGAACTAAAAATGTGATGGATGAAAACGGTGAGTTCGTCCGCGATGAAAACAATGATATAGTTACAGTTGAATTCGGCGGTCGTGGTAACGAGGTTCACTTGCCTTTCAATATTCCTACTGACCTCGCAGATGGTAGTTTGTTCAACAACTTTGAAGATAACTCAGCTGAAGCTGGTTGGTACAAAAGTACTGATGTTGCCCGGGTAGGTAAAAACATGAACTTTGCAATTGCTGTACCCGAGCTTATTCCACACGCCATTCAAAGCAGACGCTTCGCAAGTGCACTCGTAGATACAACTACCGGAGATGCTCTTGAAGCACATGCATACCTTCGCTTTGCAGCATGGGCTGAATCTAACGGAACTGTTAATCAGGACTGGTACACCGATAATCCCGGAAACAGAGACGAGAGTCAGCTTATCATCCTGCCGGATCTTCTTGATCCCGATCCGCTGGATTAATCCAATCCGGCACGGCCTTAAGGCTGGCCCAGTACTTTAAAAAAGCTGTCCGGCACCCTGCCAGGCAGCTTTTTTTATTCCTAAAAGCCTTGCTTTTGCATGTCAACCGCATTTCTGAGCTGCGGATGCTCGATCCGGTTATCAAAACCGTAAGCCCCGAAATGTTCTATCCCGTAAACTTCGTAGCCGGCAAGCACTATCGGGATGAGCTCTTTAAAGAGGCCGAACATATGCCGGATGGTAGGGATGCGGGTGAATCCTGAATCATCAGAAACATTGCTGAGGATGGCTTTATCCAGCGTTTCGATGATGCTCTGCATGTTGTAGAGCAGCGCGATGTCATCGGCGGTCTGCACGTCGAATGCCGTAAGGATGCCGGTGTTCAGCAGCATGTGAAAGGTAGATGACCGCAGCAGCGGCGGCATTGCACCGCGAAAGCCCTCAATCTGATAGGCATAAGCTTCCAGTGGCCTGAAATCCGGATCTTCGGCAATCCGTTTTTCGATGCGGGAAATGATGTCGTCGTAGTATGCATACAGCATCACCATCCGCTGATGGTTGTAGTTCAGCTCCGCAGCTATCCGGAATTTGGCTTCTTCAAGCTGTGCCTGCTTCTGCCGCCCTTCACGCCATTCGTTTACCCAAAAACCGAGCATCACTGCAATGATGATGGCGCTCATCTCCAGCAGCAGTACAGCCCACAAGCTGCTGCCGTTTTGACCTTCTCCGGCACTTTTTCTGAAAAATCTGAACATAGAAACCTCCCGCTTTGAATTAACATCAGGTAAATCAGAGTCTTAGTCCTGAAAGTAATAAAAAGCGCAGGAACTTGTGCAGCATGTATTTGACATGATTCTGACCATAAAAAAGGCCGTACTGAAAATTCAGTACGGCCTTTTTATTTCAATTTTATTGCAATTACACTGCAGCTGCTTAGCGGATAAGTCTGGCAAGCACAACTTCCGTTTCGCTTGCAGCCTGCTGCATCACCTGATTGATAACGCCGCCGAAAGGTTTGGCGAGCAGCTCAGAGTCCATGCGGCCGATGTAAGTCTTCCCGTCGCTCTTCTTATAGATAGCCACGCGGCAGGGCATGAGCGGACTCACAATGCGCTCGTCGTCGAGTTTCAGGATTTCAGCTGAGTAGCGGCTTGAGCAAAGCTCGAAAATCTTTACTTCAAGTACTTCATGTCCGTGTCCCAGCAGGGTTTCCTGCATGTCGTGCACGGCTATGATACTCCAGCCGGCGGCGCGCACTTCCTGTTCAAAAACTTCAACGGTCGTTTCAAAATCGTATTTGCTCTCGTCTTCCAGCATCATCATGCCGGGAAGTGAATAAAAACCAACGAAACCCATAATTACGAGTCCGCCAATAAAACTAACTGCCGCTGCGAGAAAAATTTGCTTGTTCATTTTGCTTTCTGTTTAGTTTGATGAGCCCGGGCCTGAAGCTTTGGGCGTCGTGTATATTTGTTTTCTGAAAGCAAATATAGCTAATCGAATAGAAGTATAAGGTTACTTTGGTTACATAAGCTATTCTTGTTTTTAGGGTGATTCAAAAGCAGAATCATACCAGTATAGCATTCAGCCCCCGCTTTCCTCATTCCGGTCGAACGTGAATTTGAAATACAGAATGAGCAGTACAAGCAGCAGGGTGATGGTATTCGCAAGGATGATGGGCAAATCACCAATCATCAGGCCGTAAACAAGCCAAAGGAAAACGCCGGTAGCAAAAATGGAAAACATCCCAAGGGAGAGGTCCTTGGCTGACTTCGATTTCCATGTTTTGATAACCTGAGGAAGAAATGAAATGGTTGTGCAGGTAGCCGCAAGAAGACCTACAACTGTTATCAGGGTGAATTCCATAGTTTGTGTTAATAAGTTGAAAGAGAGAAGGCGTACGGGGTTCTTTTTTGTGTCAGTGGGATGATGTACCGAAATGCAGTTGCCGCATTTCGATGCCATAAGAGGGCTCATGCCGCGTCCATGCGAGTAGGTACGTTCCCGGCTCACCCGGAACCGCTGCGAGCTGCGGAAAGCCCGAAAGCCGTGAGCTGCTCACCGGTAAAACGCTGATGCGCTGGGCAACCGAAAAGCCGGTGCCGTCGGTTTTGCGGCTGAAGTAAACGGAAGCTATTCCCGGTTGGTCATCCGGCATTTCGAGCCAGACCAGAACAGCCTCCGAACCCGAAACGGCGCTGTTGACCCGCCCGAGAGCATCTCCAACGCTTAATCGTTGCGGCTCACCGAAATGCCGTTCACTAAGGCTTCCGGAAGCGGTCATCACCCGGGCGTCGTTTTGCCCGGCTGTGAACCAGGCTGCGGTGAGTGTGTTACCATGCACAAAAAGCTGCGCTCCGTTTACCGGGCAGCCGCCGATCTGCCAGCCGTCGCCATGGACTGGCACGGGCTCTGTCCAAATGCCGCTTTCCGGGCTGTATGAGGCTGTGTAGAAATCGCGCACTTCATCAAGGCTGCGGTTGCGGTAAATTACCCGGGCGGTATCTCCGCTTAAGGTAAGCGCGGTCGGGCAGCAGTCGCATACGCGGCTGTCGATTTCGTTTTTGTGGCTGATGCTGCCATCGCGGGAAAGCTCAGCCGAGCGCAGCGTCATTGCGCCGCCGTGGCTGTGCCCGTTGTGATGTACATGGCCGTCAGGCTCTGCTTCGCCCTCAAAGGCGGCGGCGGTGTTGCGACCGTCGAGCCAGGCAACCAGAACGCGCCCGTTGGGGAGCGGCTGCATCGAAACGAAGCCATGCTCAGAGGGCGAGCGGTCGAGATGGGGCGTAACCGGGGCCGACCAGTTCCGGCCGTCATCACTGAACGAGATTTGTACATGATAGGCGAATGGTCCGCCTTCGACCTTACGCAGCCAGTGCGCAGCGTAGTAGCCGGCGGGCGACCAGGTAACGGAGGGGAAATCGGCCCAGTTATCGAAGAAGTCGTCCCCCTCAAAAATAATGGAAGGCTCTGACCACTCTTCCCGCTCCAGGTGGCTGAACATGAGGGCGAAGCGGCCGGGCGCAGTTTCCTGAAGCCAGCTCATGAGGAGCTGTCCGTTCGCGGCAGCATGCAGAAAAGGGTACCGGGAACCTGCATCCGCCGGATGATCAGCTTGCAGAACCGTAACAGCCGGCTCAGAATCGGGTTTTGTGCAGGTGAGCATCAGCATAGCAGTAAACAGCAGAAAGAATCGCATTTAATTTTCAGCTTAGGTCTTCAGATGAAGCCGAAAGATAGAATTATTCTTTCATTAGCCTTATACAGATTTGGCTGTCATACGCCATTTACTGGCAGCCGTTTGGGAAAAAAACGGGTCTGAGCCTGATGTATATTAAAAAGATAACGCTGTTTGGAAGGGCTTTTGCTTTAAATGTTTCAATCTGATTTACATAGATAAAAGCGCTTTTTGACATAAAATTCCTCATAAAGTTAGGCTAATAGGAGTTTGGGCATAAATAATGATTGACATGCAGTGGCATTGTAGAGAATTTAGCATCAGCTACTAACTGCTAACTAAATGCACACTAACTAAGCCTATATGCTTATGAAAAAAAGAATAACTACTATTGCAGCCTTAATTTTTTCGGGAACCTTGTTGTATGCAGGATCTGCTTCTGCCGAGCCCGTTTACAGCTCCATGGAAGAATTTATGGCTTCACCGGAGTACACCAAGTTTATTATTGATAACCTTTGGGTGCTGCTGGCAGCCGCTCTGGTTTTTATTATGCACCTTGGTTTCGCTTCGGTTGAAAGCGGAATGACAGCCGCGAAAAATACCGTAAATGTGATTTACAAGAATGTATTCATTCTTTGTACCGGTATTCTCGCCTACGGCTTCATCGGGTTTCAGATTATGTACCCCGGTGATTTTAACGGATGGTTCGGTTTTGGCGGTTTCGGTATCGGTTTCGACAGTTCCGATCCCGTTGCATACCTCACACCGGCTTATGGTGAGGAAATGACCATCTGGACTGACTTTATCTTCCAGGCCATGTTTGCGGCTACGGCAGCGACTATCGTTTCCGGTTGCGTTACCGGCCGAATTAAGCTGCATGTGTTCATGATTTTCGGCTTCCTGCTGGTTGCCATTTCATACCCCATCACAGGCAGCTGGCTTTGGGGCGGCGGATGGCTCGACGAGCTGGGCTTCTATGATTTCGCAGGCTCAACCCTGGTTCACGGGGTAGGCGGTATTGCGGGTCTGGCCTGTATTATTCTGCTGGGTGCCCGAAAAGGCAAGTTCGCAGAAGACGGAACCATCAAACCAATTCTGGGCCATAACATCCCGCTGGCAACAGTTGGTGCATTCCTGCTGTGGTTCGGCTGGTTCGGCTTCAACGGCGGCTCGGTACTCAGTGCTGATCCCGTTGCTGTAAGCTTTGTGTTTGTAACAACCGCAATTTCTGCTGCGGCAGGTGCACTTAGTGCGATGCTGGTAACCAAGCTCTTCATAGATAAACTCGATGCAACCATGGCACTTAACGGCATCCTGGCTGGTCTTGTAGGGATCACAGCCGGTGCCGATGTAATTTCGCCGTTCTTTGCTGCCATCGTTGGTGCCATTGCCGGGGCAATCGTTGTATTCGCCATCATCGGTCTGGACAAAATGAAGCTCGACGACCCGGTTGGCGCAGTTGCTGTGCACGGTGTATGCGGTATCTGGGGCACGCTCGCGGTAGGTATTTTTGTGGCTGAGTTTTCGGTACTCACACAGCTTATCGGCGTAGTTGCCATCTACGGCTTCACCTTCCTGTTCGCGTTCGGCGTATTTGCAGCGCTCAAGTACACCATCGGAGTACGCGTAAGCGAAGAGTTCGAAGCGCAGGGCCTTGATATTGCCGAGCACGGCGTTCCGGCCTACCCGAATTTCGCGGGAGTTGAAACCAATGGATTTGACAACCCCGAACTCAAGCCGGTTATGGACAAATAGTCCGGTAAGCCACCGATTCTCACATTCAATCAAACAACTGCAAAAGGCCTCCGGACCGCAATATCCGGGGGCCTTTCTTAAAGAGTTCGAAATTTGAAGCTACTGAAACGCTGCTCTTTTATTTCAGATGTTTGATAATTGCTTAAATATGTACCTGTAAGCATAATACCAGTAAACAATGCTGCTAAGCGCCTGAGGGGGCGGGCAGCCCCTACACCTAACCCAACTTTATTCAACAATTCTATGAAAAAAATAATCTCTTCATTGTCCGGCATGGCCAAAATCGCGTTTGTAAGCGCGGCATTTCTAGGATTTGCAGCCGCAGAAGCTGAGGCTCAGTTCGATATGAGCCTTGAGCTCAACAGCCGCTACGTATGGCGTGGTGCCG
>JAFIET010000169.1 GCA_020832405.1 Balneolales bacterium | reverse complement strand
GTATCTAAGATTATTGGAGTAACATCTACTTCGCCATTTTGTATTCTAGCGATAAATAAAGTATCATTGATAATGTCGAAATTTCTATTCGAAAGAAAGAACATTTCTTCCGCTATACCATTAGCTCCTTGAATTGGATGTAAGTTGCGAATAAACTTTCCATCGTAGCGAATATCACTATAAAGTGTGGCTTGGATATCTGAAGCACCATTAAATCCAGCTTTTTTATCCATTTCCCAAATGATCGAACCATCAAATCCCACTTGCCAAGAAACATCTGGAATGATCAAGTTGGCAGTAAAATAAAGTTTATCCTCAGTAGCCGCAATACAAGGGAAATCTGTCCATCTGTTGTTGTCTAGTGGATTCCCTGGTAGGTTGTAAATAAACCATGGGTCAGCAGGGTCATTTGTGGATGAAAAGCAAATTATTACTTCACTATTATCAGGGTCAAAGTCTTTTAAAAGTGCCATAATAAAACGGTCTTCTACAGGGTCATAAAATAATTTAGGATCGTAATAAGAACTAAAAGCTCCTCCTCCCACAAACGGTCTAAGAAAAACTACTGATTCCTCGAAGTGCACAGAATCCCCAACTAGGTTGTGCGCGTACATTGATGAATTCATTGCAACCAATGCAATATTATCGTTATTAATCGCTAAAGTATTGTCACTTGGAATACCAGCCTGATTAATAATCACGTTTCCATTTGGGAATGTTCTTGTAGGTACAAATGTTAATCCAATTTCAGGGCCGGGTAATGATTTAGATGGAATCACCTGATTCTTTTGTTGGGTTTTATTTTGGTAGAAGGCGCGAGATTTAATTTTTTGTTGCAATAAGTAAGACTTTGCACCTGGCCCATCTGGCCTTGGCGCTTCTAAGTTTTTAAGCATTGCATTAAAATCAGGCGCAAGATTCCTTGGGTCATTAGTATGTTTTAAGGGAATTTGATAGTTACGCTTTTCTAGAGAGATTTCTTGCGCCCATGTAATTGACAAAAAAGAAATAAAAAAAACGAATAATGCTGTTCTCATAATTACCTTAAGTTAAATTATACTCGATATAAAAATACTAAAATTTAATAGCAGTATAAAAATACTTTTTTAATTTTTACTTAAAGGTTATTTCTCAAAATATCAAATACAAATGTTTTTTTACTTTTCGAATTTGTTAGGATTTAATATTTTTATGCGCTGTTGCAAATATAAAACATACTTTAACCTTTAATTGGCTTCTATAGTTTTGGGAAACTTTCCATTTCCTTAAGAAGTACATTTTTTCAATAAATTACTTTTTATACATGTTCAATGATATGAAGTGATTAAAAGATAAATTGATTATTTTCGTATCGATGGATGGAAAAAAGTTGAATTCTTGGAAGCAGCAACGCAAAGAAAGAAGAGCTATGCTTTCTTCCAATCAGTTATTTGAGGAGTTGTTAAGTGGAAATAGCGTTGCTTTAAGCTCGGCAATTACACTAATAGAGAGTAAAAAAGCATCAGATCAAGAAGAAGCACAAAAGCTAATTGAGAAATGTCTGCGAATTGATAATAACGAATCTATTCGGGTTGGAATAACTGGTGTTCCTGGAGTTGGTAAAAGTACATTTATTGAAAGCTTTGGTTTACATTTGATAAAATTAGGACACAGGGTAGCCGTTCTGGCGGTAGACCCCACATCAGAAAAAAGTGGTGGTAGTATATTAGGAGATAAAACTAGAATGAATGAATTGTCACAGCAGCCTAATGCATTTATTAGACCTTCAGCTGCCGGCAAATCTCTAGGTGGTGTAGCAAGAAAAACGAGAGAAACAATAATTCTATGCGAGGCAGCTGGGTATGATTATATACTGGTAGAAACGGTTGGCGTAGGACAGTCAGAAACAATGGTGCATTCAATGGTTGATTTTTTTCTACTTTTAATGTTATCAGGTGCGGGAGATGAGTTACAAGGAATCAAGCGTGGAATTATGGAAATGGCTGATGCACTCATTATAACTAAAGCTGATGGAGATAATTTGGTTGCCGCACAAAAGGCAAGAATTCAATATAAAAATGCAATGCAACTTTTTCCAAAAAATGAAAATGGCTGGTTGCCAAGAACTATGATTACCTCCGCTTTGGAAAATTCTAATATGGAAATGGTTTACGATACCATTGCCTCTTTTCAAAATAGCACAAAAATTAATGGTCATTTTAAGCATAAAAGAGAAAATCAAGATATATATTGGCTACAAGAAGCAATTACAGAACAATTATTAAATGACTTTTATCAAAACCAAAAAGTAGTAAAGTTGCTAGGGGAACTGAAACAAAAAGTTTTAAATAAAACTTGTTCTCCATTTAATGCAGCTGATCTTTTGCTTTATACTTATAAATCCATTGAATAAAAAAATAGGAAACATATGTTCAAAAATAGAGTTGGTTTTTTAGTGATTACAGTACTTTTACTTATCAAT
>JAFIET010000065.1 GCA_020832405.1 Balneolales bacterium | reverse complement strand
CTGTGATGCCATCCCCCGAAACCTATGCCCCCCTGCGCACCGCCTACCTGATCTGGAAAAAGCCGCTCATGAGTGTGGGCGGCGATACGTATATTCACGATGTGATGCGCCTGTTTGGTTTTGTGAACGTTTTCGGCCCGGAGCTCCGCTACCCCGAAACCAGCTATGCCGAACTTGCAAGGCGTGGTACACAGCTCCTGCTGCTCAGCAGCGAGCCGTACCCGTTCAAAGATTCCGACGCCGCCGAAGCGCAGCAGAACATCCCGAACTGCCTGGCCGTTACCGCTGACGGCGAAGCATTCAGCTGGTACGGGTCGCGCATGCTTGCGGCTTTTGCCGAAACCCGATTGTTCCGGACCCGAATTGAGGCCCGGCTTTTTCCTTAAATACCAGTGCCGGCTGCGCTGCGTTTACAATTACTCTTTAGACTTTACTTTTTTGAAACCGCACAAATTAATTATGAAATACAAACTCTTATTCTTCTTACCTGCGGCTCTGACCGGCCTGTTGCTGTGCTTCAGCCCCCAAACAGTACAGGCGCAGCGAAGCCCTGCGGCGCCCGTTATTACTGATTCTGCAGCGGTTCAGCAGCAAAATCAGGCTGAAGGCCGGCGGTTGTTTGTGAAGGGTATCACCGAGTTTGAGTTCGAAAACTATGAGGAAGCTGCGGCCCTGCTCATTCAGGCTCGCGAAAAACTCGGCCCCGGTGCCGGCCTGGATTTTTCCATTGCCGAAAGCCTGATGGAAGTCGGTAATGTGATTGACGCGCTCTACTATGCGGAAAGCGCTGTTGAGCTTGATCCCGCCAATAAATGGTACCGGGTGATGATGGCTGAGATTTACCTGCAGAACGGGCGCTCAGCCGATAGCATCGCGCAGCTCGAAACCGTATTGGAAACTTCGCCCGCTGATCTCGAAGTTCTTTATAATATCGCCGAGATTTACACCATGGAAGGGCTGTTGACCGATGCCAACAAAACCTTCGACCGCATCATGCTGATTACCGGGCCTGATATCCGACTGCTGGTTCAGAAATACCGGAACTACCGGGCCCTCAATGATATGGATTCGGCGATCGGGCAGCTTGATGCCATTCTCGGGTTTGACCCCGATAATGTGACGGCCATGCAGATTTTGTCACAAATCTATATCGAGTCCGGGAATTTTGACCGCGCCACGGAACTGCTCGAACGCGCCCTTGAGGCAGAGCCCTCCGACGAAGAGACGCTGATCACCCTCACCGATCTTTACATTCAGGAAAACCGCTGGGATGATGCCGGCACCCTGCTTACGCGCATTATCCAAAACCCCGGCATTGCCCCTGTGGTAAAAGCCGAGCTGGTTCAGTTTCTGCTGCAGCGGGCCGGGCGCGATCCTGAAAACACCGCGCTGATTCAGGCTACCGGCAGCCTGATTGAAGCCTTTCTCGAAAACGAGCCCGATCTGGGGTTTTCGCACGCCCTCGCTGCCGAGTATTTCAGCCTCACCGGCAATAATGAGCGCCTGCTCGAAAGCCTGCAGCGCACCAACGAGCTGCTTCCCGAAAACGAACCTGCCTGGCGGCAGCGCCTTCAGATGCTGCTGGCTGATGAACGCTATGATGAAGTGATTGAGGTCGGGCTTCAGGCCGACGAAGTAATTCCCGATGATGCTTTTGTGCTGTTTTTCTCGGGCCTGGCGCACCTGATTCAAAAAAATTATCAGCAGGCGGCAGATATTCTGGACCGCGCATCTTCGGCACCGGCAACACGGCCGGTACGGTCTATGATTTACGGCTCGCTGGCCGATGCGCTCTCCTCCCTTGAACAACACGCGCGCTCCGACGAAGCCTACGAGCAGGCCCTGCGGCTTGACCCCGACAACGCTACCGTGCTCAACAACTTTGCCTACAATCTGAGCCTGCGGCAGCTGCGCCTTGAAGAAGCCCTCGAAATGTCGCGCCGCGCCGTTGAAGCCGAGCCCGATAACGCCGCCTTTCTCGACACCCTGGGCTGGGTTTATTTCAAGCTCGGAGAATTCGAAAACGCCAAACAATACATCCGGGCCTCCATCGATACCGGCGAAGCAAGCGCGGTCGTGCTCGAGCACATGGGCGATGTGTACGAAAAACTCGATGACCTCGCCAATGCCCGCTACTGGTGGCAAAAAGCCCTCGAAAAGGATGAAACTAAAGAGCATCTTCTTGAAAAACTCGGCTCCTGATTTTTTAAGGGTGATGGGTTTCCGGCCTTACGCCCTGCTTTTTTACTTCGGCCTGCTGCTTGGTCTTGCAGCCTGTTCGCCACGCCTGATGATTCCGGATACCCCGGCTGATTTCAGCCCGAGCACCGTACCGGCTGACTCCCTTATGGAACTGCTCCAAACCGACTTTGCCGGTATTGATGCGCTCAGCGGCCGGGCGAGTGCGCGGATTAGTCAGCCGGGGCAGCAGGAGCAGGCAACGGTTCATTTTACGAGCAGCCGCATCGAAAGCCTGCTCGGGCTGCGTAACAACCTTGGCATTGAAGGCGGCCGCATCTACGCCGATCCGGACTCGGTAACCATGTACGACCGCATCGAGCGCAAGGCGTGGCGCATGAGCGCTGAGCGCGCGCAGTCTGAATTGCTGCAGGGTTTCGCGGCCTTCAACCTGCTCGAATTCCTGCTGCCGGAGCTCTGCCCCGGTGATGTTCGCGGGGTGTACGAAAGCGGTACGGAATGGGTGCTCAGGCTGCACGACGAGCGCTATCTGCTGTTTTCCAAAGACAGTCTGCATCTCACCCGCCTGATCAAACCGGCTGATTCGCCGCTTGCTTACAGTCAGTTTATCTTCACAAATCACGCGCTTATTCAGGGCTACATCCTGCCGCGGCGAATTCAGATTTTGAGTGAAGACGGCAGGGCAAGTATCTTTCTACTGATTCAGGCGCTTGAACTTAACCCGGCTTCCCCGTCTTTCGATATTGGCATCCCGCCCGACATCCCCCTTCAGCGGCGCTGAAACTTCGGCTCAGCTTGAATAAAACCGCGTTTTTTGCGTATCATAACAGATTATCCAACTCCTGTGTGCCTCAGACCTGTGGCGGAATCTTTTCGTTAATTTAGCTGCCAACACTTTTTCATGTCCGTGATCACCGCATACTTTTCCGGTACCGTTTCCTTCCTTATCAGGGTGAAGTATGCGGTGCACGAAATGCATCACAGAAGGATACTGATGCTCTGCAACGCACTGATTTTATTCCTGATAGCGGCACACAGCCCCGCTGCAGAGGCGCAGAACTTTGACCGGCTCCGAACGGAAGTGAGGCAGCAGCAGCAGGAAACAAGGGAAACCATCAGTTTTCTGCAAAATCAGATCAGCAGGATTGAAGCACAGGTAAGCGAAGCATCTACGGAATATAATGCCGTGTACCGGCAGTTTGAACAGTTGCAGCAGGAGCTCAGCCTGCGTACAGCCATAGTACAGGAGCTGCGCGAAGAGCAGATTCAGATTGAGCGGGAGGTTGACCTCATCGACCGGGCAAGCCGGGAAGCTGCCACTGACCTGGAGCGGCTTCAGCACAACTTTAAACGCTTTATGCGGCAGGTGTACATGCAGGGCAAACAGCAGGAAATAGTACTACTGCTTACTTCTGGTTCGCTGAGTCAGGCACAGAGCCGGCGGTACTACCTGCGCCGATTTGCCGAATACCGCGAATCGCAGGCACGCCTAATCAGGGAAACGCAGGCAGTACTGGCACAGAACCGCTCAGAAAAGCAGCAGGCGCTTGACAGGAACGAGCTCAGCCTGGCAGAAGCCCGCAATCAGCAGCGACGCATGGAAGAGCGCCGCAGCGAACAGCAGCAGTTGGTAAACCGCCTGCAGCAGGACCGCCGGGCCCTTGAACAGCAGCTGCGGCAAAATCTGGAAGAAATCGAAAACCTGAATCAGACCTTTAACCGGCTGCTGGCTGAAGAAGAGCGCATACGCCTGGCCGAGGAAGAGCGTTTCCGGCAGCTGGAGGCCGAACGGCAGCGCAGGCTGGCCGAAGCCCGGCAAATCGAAGACAACAGCGAACGTGAGCGCGAAATTGCGCGCCTTTCGGAACCGACCCGCAGGCCTGCCGCTGCTTTCAGTGCTGCAGAACTCGAACTCATCAGCGAAGCCTTCCGTGAGGCCCGCGGTCAGCTGCCCTGGCCGGTACGCGAGGGGGTCATTACACGGCGTTTCGGGAATTACATCCATCCGGTTTACCGCACAAGTACACCCAACCCCGGCATTCATATCACAACCGAGCCCCGCTCGCCCGTGTATGCCGTGCATGATGGCTACGTACTCGAAATTATGCTTATTATGGGCTTCGACGATACCGTGTTCGTGAATCACGGCACCTACGTAACAGCCTATGCCAACCTCACCGAAATATCAGTGAACCGAAATGCGCAGATTCGTGCAGGCGACATCATCGGTTTATCGGGAGATGAAGATTCAACCAACGGGCCGGCCCTGGTATTCCTCATCGGACAGGGCAATAACTTTGTTGATCCGCAGCATTGGCTCAGCCGTAACCCACAACCGCTGCCGTAGTATTACACCGTACGCCAATACCTCTCTATCAAAATCAGATTCTGTAAATTCCATTATTTTGAAGTTCGAAAACCCCGATCCGTTTCAGCAAACCATTGCGCGAACCTTTACCTATACAACTACAGCCTTTCTTATAGGCGCAACATTTTATTTATTTACGAGCAACCTGATAAGTCTCACCTTACGCCCTGACTGGATCGGCACTGCCATGCTCCTGCTTTACGGGCTCGCTTACGGCAACATCACCTATTTCATCACCCGACGTTACCTTCGCCGCGAATTTACCTTCAATATTTTCTCGTATCTGATCGGCCTCATTGTGCTTTTCCCAACGGTTCTGCTCGTTAAAATGAAGGGTAATGTTTTTCCCGCCTGGCAAAACGAGCTTTTCTTTTTTACCGTTATTACAGGTGGCATGCTTATTGGCATCTGGAAAGGCCGCATTAAGGGTGCGCAGATGTTTCAGGAGCTAAAAGCAAAGCGGGCTGCTGACTCATAAATTTTACTTGAGATTATGGAACGCATCAAGATTGCCCTCGACTGGACCCCCAACACGATTCATTCCGGTTTCTACCTTGCCTTTCACAAAGGCTGGTACCGTGAGGCGGGTCTCGAAGTCGAGTTTATTTCACCGGAAACCGATAACTACCAGCTTACGCCCGCAAGACGGCTGTCGCAGCGAAAAGTTGACTTTGCGATTGCCCCCTCTGAGAGCGTGCTTTCCTACAACACTTCCCGCCGGCCTGCCGCAATCACTTCGGTTGCCAGCATTCTGCAGCGCGACACAAGCGCTATTGTATGTCTGGGTAAAAGCGGGATAACGCGCCCTGCCGAACTCGACGGAAAAATATATGCCTCCTACAACGCCCGGTATGAGGATGAAATCGTGCGGGCCATGATTTTAAACGACGGCGGAACAGGGCAGTTCAGGCCGGTTTCAATCGGCCGGCTGGGTATCTGGGATATGCTCAAAAAAGGTGAAGCGGATGCTACATGGGTGTTTATGCCGTGGGAAGGGGTCGAAGCCAAACACAACGGCATCGGCCTCAACGCGTTCCGGATGGAAGACTTTGGCATCCCTTACGGATACACGCCCCTCGTACTGGCGCATCTTTCCGCCATCCCGCTGCGGGAAAAAGCCTACCGCAGCTTCCTGCGCATCAGCGCCCGTGCCTACACCGAGGCCGCAAACTACCCGGATGAAACGGCTGCCTTCTTAAGCAGCACGGTCGGTTATCCCGACTTTGCGCGACAAGCGTTTATCCGGGATTCCATGCGGGAGCTGGCACCGGCCATCCTGAACCACGCGGGCCGCTGGGGCGAAATGCAGCCGCAGGTCTGGGGCCGCTTCATCGACTGGCTCGTAGAACGGAAACTCCTGGTGCCGCGTCAGCCAATCGAAAGCTGGCACCTGTTTACGAACAGGCTGCTTGAGGGGTGAAGGGAGATTTTATGGAGCTATCAGTCTTTTCTTCTAAAACCTAGTCCGGCTAAAAAACCACTCACCAAACCACCCAAACCTGTAAGTGTTGGTATTAACAGGTCGGGCGTATCTTTCAAATAAACAAGTACAATTAAAAATACAAATACACCCAAAGTGAAATAGGCAAAATAGTATTTTTTGTCTGATTGCTTGTCTTTGTAATCGTTGTTTTGTTTTGATTTAAGCAGGTTGTACTGTCTTTCGTCGTGCTGCACTGCAAGGTCGACAATCTTTCCCAGGTGTTCATCAGAGAGCTTTTCATGCAAAGGGTTTGATATCGAACCCATTTTTGCAAGAGCCATAAATTCAGAAACCAGCTTTGGTTCTTTTTTGGAAAGCTTCTCTAATGTATTACCAACTTCTTGGAGTTCATCAGACTTTAAATCTTTTTTGTCTGAATGCTCTTTATTGCCGGGATTTGACATTATACCTCCTCAAGTTCGTATTGCCGGCCTGCTGCTAACAACCAGTCATACTTCTGATTACGGAAAAATGTGTTGTCAAAAATATCGGATACCCTTTTTGAAAGTACTCCTGATATCAGATATCTGATGAGCATATCCGCCTGAGACGCTGTTATGGTTTCATCCTTAACTGCTTCAGCAAGAGAGTCCAATACTTTAGCAACTGCCTGAAGCTCATCAGAATAAGAAAAACCTGCCGGGTGTACTGTTTCATTAGAAAGCAGACCTATCAGGCTGTTTACCAAAGCATCATCGGATGACTTTTCTTCATCTTTATGACCAACATGCTTGAATGACTTATTTTTCAGTAATTTTCCCATCTGTCTTCTTTTGATATGCTAAATTATTGAAGTCTTAAAATAAACCGCTTTCAATTTAATTTAAGCGCCTATAACAAGCAAATGAACCATTCGGTTTAATCAGTTCCAGGGAAGAAAGAGACCACAAATGGCCATCCCATCCTACCCTTTCCCCGCTGCCTCTTCTTCCAGCTTCTGCTGCAGTCTTGCTTCGTTTTCTTCGAGCTCCCGCGGGCTCCAGCGCCGCTCTTTCACGCGGTCCATCACAATTCCCATGCTTTCTGAGAGCATCTCGGCGACCTGAATGTTGAGCATGCGTACCTGCTCGGAGCCGTTTTCGGTATCCTCTTCCAGCAAAAGCTCCGAGAGATCTTCCACCAGCGCCTTGTTGCGGGAAGAGCCCAAATCCCGGATGATACCGTGCACCACGCTGAACACAATATCGCGGATGGCACCCTCAATCTGCGTCGCGGCAACCTTACCCAAAAAGGGGATGGCTTCCAGATTTCGCAGCTCCTTGTTTTTATCTACGGCTTCATCGATGCGCTCATTCACATATGCGCGGATGTCTTCTTCATGCAAGGCATAGCCCTTGGATGCCGCGAGTTGCAGGCGCATCGAAATCCAGTTTACGAGCACCAGCTGCCGCGGCCGGAGCACGTCATCCACGATGCGGTCGATAACGGGGGTGCCCTCGCGCAGCTCGCCTCTCACATTGGAAAGAATGTTGAGCACAACGCGGTCCGTAAGCTCCTGCACCAAAATGTTGAGGTAGCGCAAGCCAAAGCTAAAAAGCGCAAATTTGCGCATATCGATGTAGCCCAGCCGCTGCAGCCTCACCATGATTGAAACAATCCGCAGCAACCGCAAAAACCGGAAGCCGCCAATGGGGATACATCCCACAAGGTCGTACCAGTACACGAACGGGAAGTAGTACCATTTCGAAAACTCCCGCTCACGCACAGAGTATATCCACCGGATAAAAAATTCGGCGAGAAAAATGGTGATGAAAACCAGGTCGTACAGGATGAAATCGACATGTATGGTTCCGGCATAAAACTCAAAAAAAGCCGGTGACAACCACTCAATCCACGACTGAAACCGCACACTCTGGAACAACCAGTCGAAGCTGATGAGTGCCAGGTTAACCATCAGCAGAAATAGCATGGCAAAGTCGCCGGCGAGATAACCGACCTTCTTTTTGGCTGCACCTGCGGACGTATTCATTTCCTGCTTACTCATTTTTCAGGCTTCTCCCGGTACTCTGAGAGAAAGGTTGAGGGAATGAAGAATTTCTTCCAGGCGCGGCAGCATTCCGCGGCGGGCGGCATAGCGCCTGAGGGTGTTCCGGTTGATGACATTTTCCGCGAAAAAAGACTTCACCATAGTACGGTAGGCCTGCCCCTTCAGCTCGGGAAAGTAGCGCGGCTCAGACAGCGGATCTACGCACAGCTTCTCAAGGGAGGGCAGGGTGCGGCCTTTCATCAGCTCAAGCGGGGCCTCCGAAATGAGGGGTTTGATAATTACGGGTCGCTCGTACATACTTGCATAACGGGCAAGCACCAGCTCATCCGGATCGAGAAACACATCCCTCCTTGACTGCCTGATAAGCCCGAAAACGGACTCACAGGCTTCCTTGTCGGCTTCTGCGAACAGGAAGTTTTGAGCAATCTGAACGTTCGCGAGCTTAGCTGCAGCGCTGTACTCCCATACGGCAAACCGAATGTGTGGTAATTTATCGGCAATAATGTTTATAAATGGCTCATCTTCATCAAGTAGAAACTGCTGAAGCGCGGGTCTTGCGCCGATGGTGTAGCTGCCCCGGCCGCAGCTGGCAATTACGCCGCGCTTTTTGAGCAGGTAGATGCGGGAAATGAGGGTATTTGTGTTCAGATGCGGCTCACCATGTTCAGCAAAAAAAATCCGCAAATCCTCCGCAGTAAACGAGCTTTGTGCTTCAAACGCAGCGCGAATAAGCTCATCATTCAGGGTGTCGGGCATAACAGTTTCCGTTAGTTTGGTCAGGCATTTTCACGAAGTATTTCAACGCTCTAAGTAGCTAAACTATCTAATAAATGTCAACATATTGCCGGATATTTAAATATCAGCTTCATGGAAACCAGGGCAGCCTCTTCTTAGCTCTCCTTTCAGCTTTTCAGGAAGATGTAATATTTCGCGAGGGCGGCTACCGCGAGGGCGTGGTGAACGCGTCCGCTTGTTACCATCTCTTCGTACTCCGAAAGGCTGAGCAGGTGTACCGAAATGTCTTCGTGCTCATCCAGGTTTTGGTCTGCTACAAGCTCGCAATCGCGGGCAAGGAAAATATGGCAGTAGTTGTTAAACAGGGCAGGGTTGCTCGATACCCTGCCCAGCGAAACCCAGTTATCGGTGGCATAACCCGTTTCTTCGAGCAGCTCCCGCTTTGCCGTTTCGAGCGGGCTGTCTGCGCCGTCAATAACCCCGCCGGGTACTTCGAGCGAGGGCACGTCAACGCCGTGCCGGTACTGATCAACAGTGATCAGCCGCTGCTGCCGGTCGAAAGCCATCATTATAACCCAGTCCGGCGCCTGCAGGGTGTAAAAGTTACCGGCGTCGGTGCCGTCGGGCATGGACATGCGGTTTTCCATCAGGGTAAACACCCGGGTTTTCTGCAGCGGCACCGAGTGATGACGGGTCCAGCTCCGAATTCGGCTTGTTTCAAAGCTACGGCCTGCATCAGGTATTCTTTCCGCGGCCCCGGTTTGTGGTTGTTCAGACATTTGGGTTTGGTTTCTGTGTTTTTTATGAATTGAAGGCGGCTTTAAACTACGCTATCTTGCAGGCGAATAAAAAAACAAATCCCAACCAACGCCAAACGGGAATCATCACCCCTTTTTTTAAACCAAGAGACTGCATGGAAAAATCATTTGAATACCGAAAAAGCGATAGCAGCAGCCCGGAAGAAATCCGTGAAGCCGTATTAAAAACCTGCGATTTTATGGAGAGGGCCTATGAGGAAGGCTATTATCCCAAGCTGAGCATCGTTCGGGACTGGTCAGAGCACAACCCTGAAATTACCGGCGAATTTGCCAAGCCCCGCGTGTATCGCTGGTATCTGCATCGTGAGCTCAAGAAGCTCATCAACATGGGCGCAACTATAAAAGTTGATTACTCCAGGAAGCTCATCCCCCTGAATGCGCCGCAGCTGCTCACCTACCTCGACGAAGACGACATGGACTTCACTCTGAAAAAGCTGTTCCTGTTTCGGCCGGAGCGCATCGAGCTGAGCCTCGACCGGCTTGAGCACTACACCGGCACCAAAGCCGAGGATTTTCAGCGCTACATCCTGTTTACCAATTATGATATGCACGTGGAAGTGTTCCGGCAAAAGTACCCTGACTGCGTGGTGCCTTCCCGCGAGGGCGTTCAAATGCCGGCATATCACCACAAACTTGACGATAATTTAGGAATCAGCCTGATTAATATCGGCGTGGGGCCCTCTAATGCCAAAACCTGCACCGATCATATTGCCGTGCTCCGCCCGGATGCCATGATTATGGTGGGTCACTGCGGCGGGCTCCGTAACCATCAGGAAATCGGGGATTTTGTGCTGGCTTCCGGCTACATGCGCGACGACCATGTGCTCGATGAAGACATCCCGCTGAGCGTGCCCATCATCCCGAACTATACCCTGAATATTTTCCTGAAGGATGTGCTTGAAAAATACGGCATGGAGTACCGCATCGGTACCGTGTTTACCACAGCGAACCGCAACTGGGAATTTTCAATGAAGCGGACGGTGAGCTCCATCCACATCAGCCGGAGTATCGCCATTGATATGGAGTCGGCTACGGTTGCGACCAACGGCTTCCGGTACCGCATCCCCAATGCAACGCTGCTGTGCGTGAGCGATAAACCCCTGCACGGCAAACCCAAGCTGAGCGGGGCGGCGCAGAGTTTCTATCAGAACTCCAAAGAAAAACACCTGGAAATCGTGATTGAAACCATCGAGCTGAGTAAGAATCAGAATCCGCAGGGGCTGCCTAACGCGAGCATCCGAGCGACAAACGAACCTCTGATGGGCGGTCCGGCTACCGAAGGCTGATCCTTAATGAAACTGAAGCTGCGGGGTGTTACCTCATCGATTTAATTTCGATGGGGCGCCCCACCAGCTCCTCAAGCAGCTCACACTTTCTGCTGGCACCCCAGATTTCAAGCTGGGGGTCAGCGATGGTGGTGAGCAGGATGGTAACCTTATCGGAAACTTCGGTTTCGAAGGAAATTACGTTCTGGTAGTGGCTGCGGTCGAGTCCGTCGGCGACCCTTAAAAAACCGGCAAGTGCCTTAATCCGCTGCCGTTGTTCGGGCTTTAGGGTCCAGTAATGCTCGTGCGTTTTTTTGGGCGTTGAGCGCCGGTGATAGCGGGCAACGTGCGCCATCACCTCGATTTCATCCTGCGTGAAGCCCTTCAGGTTTGAGTTCAGCACGATATAAAGCGTGTGCTTGTGATGTTTACGGCTCGAAATGTAGTAGCCGATATCGTGCATAAGTGCGGCATACTCCAGAATTTCGCGGTCGCGGTACGGCAGGTGATGCCAGCTCTGAAGATCGTCAAAAAGCTTTAAAGCCAGGGTAGCGACATGCTGAGAATGCTTTTTCGACCAGCGGTATTTTTTCAGCAGCTCATGCACCGAGCGCCGCCGCGGTTCCGGGTATTTATCGAGCATCTTCAGCGCCTTCATTTCATGGCGGATGTATTCGATAATGATGCCTTCCCGCATGGCCTGCACAGAAGTCTTCACGCGGTTAAAGCCAAACTTATCGAGAACGAACTTCACCAGCACCAGGCCCGGCAAGATAAAATCGACCCGCTTTTCATCCAGCCCGGTCACCTTTAGGCGCTGTTTCCGGTCGAGCAGCATAAACCAGGCGTAAAATTCGTCAAAATCAGCTTTGCTGTATTCAAATTCGTTGAGGGTGAGGCTCACATTCAGGTTCTGCCGCGCCGCGATCATGGCTGCGATATTTTGCATGGTGCCCGAAGATCCGATTAAAACCTCCGGCTTGTTCGATTCAACCGGCCCGGAGAGCATGCTCAGCTCCTTACGGTAGTGCTTCTCAATGTCGGCAATTTCCTTCTTTTTCACCGGATCGCTCTTGATAAAATCGGAGGTCATGCGGCTCACCCCGATTTTCCGGCTCACCATGTAGCGGATCTCCGTCTGATTCAGAATCACAAATTCCGTACTGCCCCCTCCTATATCCATCACCAAGGATGTTTTTTCGCCCAGCGCCATACCGTGCTGAACCGCAAGGCCGATCAGCTCGGCTTCCTTATAGCCCGGTATGGGATGAATTTTGATGCCAAGCTCATCAATTACCATCTGTACAAAGTCTCCCCCGTTGGGCGCCTCCCGAATGGCTGAGGTGGCATAGGCAATAATCCGCTCCACATTACGGTGATCGCACAGGGTCTTAATCTTGCGCATGGCTTCAAGGCCGAGTGCCATGTCTTCTTTGGACATTTTTTTTCCTACCCCGTTCCGGCCCAGACGAATCATTTCTTTGAGGGCATCGACCGGCGTATAGCGGCCATCAGACTGAATATCAACGATTACGGCATGAAAGGAGTTGGTACCGAGGTCTATGGCTGCTATTCTTTTGGTAGGCATTATTGAAGCTTAGGGTTCATAAAAAAATCAGGCTGATCTCACTTACCCGCGCGCTAACGGCATATTTGAGAAAAGCATTCACAGCAAGTAAAGTATCAAATCTTTGGGAGTATCTTAAATACACATCCTAAAATACCCGGTTTTGATTTCCTGAAGGTCAGAAGCAAGTTTAAACCGCCTGCTGAACGTTTAAAGGAGGAGGAATGCCACAGCCCTTCCTCATTTTTAAAGCGATGCTCAGCCTGTTATATTTACCTCTTGCCGGTTTAGCGGCTTCAACACACACAAACTGCCTTTCAGAGCAGTATCGCCAACTGTTCACAAGCTGTCCGGATTCCGGAACTCTCATCGTCTCAACGCTCACGCACACTTTTCTTTTTTCCAAGCTATGAAACTGAATCCCGATAATTTCGACAATATTAAAGTAAGGCCGCTCACCATTGACGATTTCGAAGCCCTTCTGCAGCTGCAGCGGCGCTGTTTCAAGAACATGGATTCGACATCGCGGGCGGAGTATGAAAGTCAGCTGTATCAGTTTCAGGAAGGGCAGATCGGGGTTTTCCTGAATGATGAACTCGTGGGCTCGGCCAGCTCGCTGGTGCTCGACCTCGATGAATATTCCGTAAACCATACCTGGAGCGAAATCGCGGATGACGGCTTCATCCGGAATCACGACGAAGAAGGCGACACCCTGTACGGGATTGAGGTGATGGTTGACCCGGCCCACCGCGGCATGAAAATCGGTCGCAGGCTGTATGAGGCGCGCAAAGAGCTGTGCATCAAGCTCAACCTGAAGCGCATTCTGGTGGGAGGCAGGCTGCCGAACTATCACACCCACAAAGATGAGATGCGGGTTTCCGAATACGTGAATGCCGTGATGGACAAGCAGCTGGAAGACCCGGTGCTCACCTTTCAGCTCAAAAACGGCTTCACCGTGAAACGCATCATCAAAAATTACCTCCCGGACGACCATGAATCGGCCCATTACGCCACACTTATGGAGTGGGTGAACCTGGATTACGAGCATACCGCGCCCAAGCAGAAAATTTCCTCCTCCCCCACCCGCATCTGCTGTGTACAGTACAAAATGCGCAAAATCGCCAGCTTCGACGATTTCGCCCAGCAGATTGAATATTTCGTGGATGTGGCCTCTGAGTACAAAGCCGATTTCGTGCTGTTTCCGGAGCTGCTCACTACGCAGCTGCTCAGCTTTGTGGGCGAAAAACGGCCCGGCGCGGCTGCCCGCGAGCTCTCCAAATTTACCGATCAGTACGTGGAGCTGTTCAATGAAATGGCCATCCGCTACAATGTGAACATCATCGGGGGTTCGCACTTCACCCTTGAAAACGACCGGGTGTACAACGTTTCTTACCTCTTCCACCGCGACGGCAAAATTGATACGCAGTACAAAATTCACGTAACGCCCTCCGAGCGGCAGTGGTGGGGCGTGCAGCCCGGCTCCGAACCCAAGGTGTTCGATACCGACCGCGGCCGCGTGGCCATCAACATTTGCTATGATGTGGAATTCCCCGAGCTTGCCCGCTATGCGGTCGATAATGGCGCGCAGATTCTGTTTGTGCCCTACTGTACGGATGAGCGGCACGGCTTCACCCGGGTGCGCATCACCTCACAGGCACGTGCCATCGAAAACCAGATTTACGTGGCCATAGCCGGCACTGTCGGCAACATCCCCTCGGTCCCTAACATGGACATTCAGTACGCACAATCGGCTATTTTCACGCCGTCTGATTTTTCCTTCTCAAGGGATGGCATCGTGGCCATTTCCGAAGAAAACACCGAAATGGTTGTAATCGCCGACGTAGATCTCGAAGTGCTGCGCCGCACCCGCCACAACGGCACCGTAACCCCGCTCAAAGACCGCCGCCGCGACCTCTACGAAATCAAATTCAACCACATCAGCGACGACGAAGTAATCCTCGAAATGGAAGAAAAAAGCCTCACCGAGCCGGAGGATTTGGAGTAGGGGTGGGCGCATCGTTTTTGAGGGTTGATGGCTGATGGCTTTTGAGGCGGGAACCGTGCTCAGATTTTGGGTAAAATTCAGCAGCCCCGCAGAAAGTTTTTTTGGGGCCGCTTCTCCCATCCCCTCACCCCATCCAAACCCGCACCTTCTCATACACCGCCGGGCTACTCAGCAGATCGAGGTGCCCGGTTTTGGGAATTACAAAAACGTTTTCCGGTTTGAACAGCAGGTTCCGGTTCGGGTCGTCGTGGCTGCCCAGGGCGCTGTTTACGCCTACGAGCCCGTCGCCGGCGATGCGGGCGGTGCGGCTGACCGATGATTTCCCCAGCACGGCGGCTATGGCGTAGCATTCGGTTTGTTCCGGAAGCGGGATGTGCTGCCGCTGTTCCTTTTCGAGGGCGAAGCGGTCCTGTCCCAGCCAGTCTTCATCGGTGAGGTTGCCGAAGCGCATATCGGTTACGCCCGTGCTCCGCGCCTGCCCCAGCAGGGCAAACGGCTTGATGTAATGGAAGGATGACAGCATCTGATCGGCGTAATTGCCGAGGCGCTCAAGCGGGGCCCCGTGATGCGGGGTGCCCATGAATACCATTTTTTTGAGCAGCTGCGGCCATGTTGCCTGCTGCTCCCTGCCGTAGTAAAGCGCGCTGCGGCTTACGAGGCCGCCCATGCTGTGCGTGAGCAGGCAAAGCTCCTCAACCGGCACCGGCCATTCACTCGCCAGGCGCTCCAGCAGCGCACTGAATTTCCGGCCGTTTTGGGAAATATGCAGCCCGCTGTTGTAGTGCAGGTAAACGGGCGTCCGCCCGGTCGCAGCAGCGAGCAGGGCTCCGTGATTGTGACCCTTGCGGGCCCATTGCCGGTCGTTCATACAGGAACCGTGCACCATCACCAGGATTTTCCCGCCGGCATCCGGCAGGCGTTCGGAAAGCTCTCGGCGGTTCAGGGGAAGGGCTTCTGACTGATACCGGAACTGCATTTCAATTTCGAGCGGGTTGCCGGTGTGGTAGAGATAATCGCCAAAAACGCCGTTCAGGATGGCTTTGAGGGTTTCATAGTCGCCCTTGCTTTTGATGTTTCCGAGCAGCGGCGCAAGGCCGCCAAGGGCGCGGTCAGCCCCCCCGCTTACAAAGCGCGTTCCGCGGCGGATGCTGTTGTAGCTGAAAGACGCAACAGCTGTAATGAGCACCTGCACCCGTGTTGTGGGCAGAAACGGCGGGTGCACCACGCGATGCTGCATCGCTTCAACCAGATCCACAATCCCGATGGTGGCATCACGGATTAAGCGGGTGAGGCCCTGTAAGTCGGTTGCTTTCTCGTTTTGATCAGCCATAGCGGCAATAATTTGCTAAACAGGATAGATACGCAATTACTGCCTGCCAGACCTGATTTAGGTTCAGTTTATCACAAAATTATACGGACTGGTTTTGGGTTGGGGCTCAGCTCGTTCATCCGTCCCCCCCCGTCAATCCCAAAATCCGCGGGCCGTCAGCGGCTCAGGTACAGGTTCTTAAACTCGAACGGCTTGCGGAAGTGCTCGTCGTTGAAGTCTTCGAGGAAGTAGATGGTCTCACCGGTCGATTTCATTTCGGGGCCCAGCTCTTTTTTGACCTCCGGGAATTTGTCGAAGGGGAATACCGGCTCCTTGATGGCATAGTGCTTCAGCTTGCTGCTGAGGTCGAATTCGCTGAGCTTGCGGCCGAGCATCACCTTCACCCCGATTTGTGCGTCAGGGCGGCCGGTGGCCTTGGCGATGAACGGGATGGTGCGGGTTGCCCGCGGGTTCGATTCGAGCACGAACACATCATCCCCCTTTATCGCATACTGCACGTTAATGAACCCGCGCACCTGCAGCTCTTTGGCCAGCCGCAGCTGATAGTCGCGCATCACGTTAATGACCTCTTCGCTCAGCGAGTAGGGCGGCAGCACCGCGGTGGAGTCGCCGGAGTGCACGCCCGCCGGCTCGATGTGCTGCATAATGCCCGCCTCGTGCAGCTGCTCGCCGTCGTACACGGAGTCGAAATCGACTTCGATGGCGCCCTCGAGGTAGTGGTCAATCAAAAAAGCATTTTCGGGATGCGTTTTGAGGATGGCGCCTACGTACTCTTCCAGCTCATCTTCCTTGATCGCAATCCGCATGCCCTGCCCGCCCAGCACGTAGCTCGGACGAATGAGCACGGGGTAGCCGACCCGCTTGGCCACGATTTTGGCTTCTTCGAAATTGGTGGCCATCCCGAAGTTGGGGAAGGGAATTTCCAGTTTGGTGAGCACTTCGGTGAATTTGCCGCGGTCTTCGGCGAGGTCCATCATTTCAAAGGGCGTCCCGAAAATGCGGTAGCCGCCTTCATGGAACCGCCGCGCAAGCTTGAGCGCGGTTTGTCCGCCAACCTGCAAAATCACGCCTTCGGGCTTTTCGTGCTCCCAAATGTCGAGCACCCGCTCCCAGAAAACCGGCTCGAAGTAGAGCTTATCGGCCACGTCGAAATCCGTCGAAACCGTTTCGGGGTTGCAGTTGATCATGATGGTTTCGTAGCCCAGCTCCTTGGCTGCCAGCACGGCGTGCACGCAGGAGTAGTCAAATTCGATGCCCTGACCAATGCGGTTGGGGCCGCTGCCGAGAATCAGCACTTTCGGGCGGTCGCTTACGATGCTTTCGTTTTCCTGCTCGTAGGTGGCGTAGTAGTAGGGCGTTTCAGCGGCGAATTCACCGCCGCAGGTATCCACTACGCGGAAGACGGGCTTCAGGCCGAGCGAGAGCCGGCGCGCACGCACGTCGTTTTCGTGGATGTGCTGCCCGCTTTGGCTCAGCAGCCAGGCGATTTGCTTGTCGGAGAAACCGGCCTGCTTCAGCTCCAGAAAAGCTTCCCGGCTGAGGTCTTCCAGGTTCAGCCCTTCGGTGCGGTTTTCGAGGCTCACCATGTAGCGGATCTGCTGCAAAAACCAGGGATCCACATGCGTGATGTCGTGAATTTCTTCCACGCTCGTGCCCAGCTTGAAGGCATTGCGGATTTGCAGGCTGCGGTCCCAGTAGGGCTTGAGCAGGCGGTCGCGCACGCTTTTGCGGCTGAACTCCTCGAAGCCGTCCGCGCCCAGCCCGGAATGGCCCGTTTCCATGCCCTGCCAGGCTTTGTTGAGGGCTTCGGGGAAGGTCCGCCCGATGGCCATCACCTCGCCTACGGCCTTCATTTGGGTGGAAAGCTCCTCGTCGCAACCGGGAAATTTGTCGAAGTTGAAGCGCGGCACTTTCACAACCACGTAATCGAGGGTCGGCTCGAAACAGGCCGAAGTGGTGCCGGTAATCTGATTTTTGAGCTCATCGAGGCGGTAGCCTACGGCCAGCTTGCTCGCGATTTTGGCGATGGGGTAGCCCGTCGCCTTCGAGGCCAGGGCCGAAGAGCGGCTCACCCGGGGGTTGATCTCAATGGCAACAATCCGGAACGTTTCCGGCTCAACAGCAAACTGCACGTTGCAGCCGCCGGCAAAGGTACCGATGGAACGCATCATTTTAATGGCCGCATTCCGCAGCCGCTGAAAATGCTCGTCAGGCAGGGTTTGGGTGGGCGCTACGGTAACCGAGTCGCCGGTGTGCACCCCGCAGGGATCCATGTTTTCGATGGAGCAGATAATCACAACGGTATCGTTGGCATCGCGCAGCAGCTCGAGCTCGAACTCCTTCCATCCGAAAATGGACTCTTCAATCAGCACTTCATGCACCGGCGAGAGTTCAAGGCCGCGCAGAATTTTGCGCTCAAATTCATCTTCGTTCCAGATAATGCCGCCGCCCATGCCACCCATGGTGAACGACGGACGAATTACAACCGGCAGCCCGCCCAGCTCTTCGGTGATTTCCTTGGCATCGAGCAGGGATTTGGCCGTGCGGCTGCGGCACTGATCAATCCCGATTTCATCCATCAGATCCCGGAACTGCTGCCGGTCTTCGGTGATGTCGATGGCCGCGATATCCACCCCGATGATGTCAATCCCGTTGCGCTCCCAGTAGCCCTGATGGAACAGCTCCCGGGCGAGGTTCAGGCCGGTTTGCCCGCCCATGGTAGGCAGCACGGCATCGATGTTTTCCTTCTCGCAAATTTCTTTGATGCTCTCCACCGTGAGCGGCTTCAGGTAGATGGCATCGGCCATGATGGGGTCGGTCATGATGGTGGCCGGGTTGGAGTTGATGAGCACAACCCGGTAGTCTTCCTCCTTGAGCGAGCGGCAGGCCTGTGTGCCGGAGTAATCGAACTCGCAGGCCTGACCAATAATGATGGGTCCGGAACCGATAATCAGAATGGTGTTGATGTCGTCGCGACGTGGCATGATGGTAGCAGCAGTTTACAGGTAAAAAGTCAGGTGGTTTTTTTAGGGGGATGATGCCCCCGGGGCGGCTCAGGCTTTGTGCGCCTGCATCCGGCCGATGAATTCATCGAAGAGGTAGCGGGAATCGTGCGGGCCGGGGCAGGCCTCCGGGTGGTACTGCACGCTGAAGGCATTGGCCTTGCGGAACCGCAGCCCTTCCACGGTACCGTCGTTGAGGTTGATGTGGCTGATATCGGCCTTATCGGCGGGAACCGCATCTTCCGTTACCCCAAAACCGTGGTTTTGCGTGGTGATTTCGACCGAGTCGTGAATCAGATTTTTGACCGGCTGATTGGCGCCGCGGTGGCCCACAAACATTTTCACCACCGGGATGCCCTGCGACAGCGCCATGAGCTGATGTCCGAGGCAGATGCCGAACACCGGGCGGCCGTCGGCCATGATGCGGGCCACGGTTTCGGTGGTATAGGTGATGGCGCGCGGATCGCCGGGTCCGTTCGACAGGAAAAAGCCGTCGGGTTTCCAGGCGGCGATTTCATCGAAGCCCGTTTTGGCCGGAAACACGCGCAGGGTGCAGCCGCGCGCGCTGAGGTTTTTGAGGATGCTGAGCTTCACGCCGTAATCGATCACGGCGACCTTAAACATACTCTTTTCGGCCGGTATGGTCTGCGCTTCAGCCCGCGTGGCTTGCGTGGCCAGCTCGAGACCCTCCATCGGGGCCCAGCGCCGGGCGCGCTCAACCAGCTCATCCGGATCGCTGATTTCGCTGGAAATAACCGCGTTCATCACGCCCTTATTCCGGATGTGGCGCACCAGCGAGCGGGTATCGACCCCGGTGATGCCCGTGATACCGTGCCGGCTGAGGTAACCGCCCAGGTCGCCTTCCGCCTGATCGTTGCTGTAATCAGCCGAAAAGGCCCGCACAATCACGCCGGCCACCATCGGCCGCGCGGCCTCGTCGTAATCGGAGTGCACGCCGTAGTTGCCGATGTGGGGGTAGGTCATCATCATCAGCTGACCAAAATAGCTGGGGTCGGTAAAAATCTCCTGATAGCCGGTCATGCTCGTATTAAAACAAAGCTCGCCCCCGCAGGTACCGGGGTGGCCGATCAGCTGACCTTCGTGAACAGTTCCGTCAGACAGTGCAATCCGTGCCTTCATGAAAAATCAGGGTTTTAGAAGTGGTTGGTGAGATGAAAGTGTGCAGCAGTAGGTCGTGGAGTGCTGCAATGTGTTTTGAGATGATGCAGCAGGGTGATGCGTTCCCGGGCCTGACCCCGGTTTGGGGTTTGGCAAACCGGGGGATGGGGCAAGCGCATCAGGCAAGCGGCATCCGGTCAAAAAAAAATCCGACAGCCTCAAAAAAGAGGGTCGGATTTCACGGGATGAAAATGAAATAAAGAAAATGAGCTTCAGCAAAGGTCCGGTCGGCAGCGGCGGGCTCGCGGGTGTCATCATCAAAACAGGGCGTATATAAAAGGTGCGAGTGCGGTGCCGCTGGTGGACACAATAAGCAGGCCAAGGGCCAGCAGGATAAAAACGATGGGCATCAGCCAGAACTTCTTTCTGACCTTCAGGAACTCCCAGAACTCACGAACGATGCCAACTTTGCTCATAGCTGAAAAAATGGTGTTGCGGAAAGTTTACAGTCCCATAATATAAGAACCCAATGCGTGATAAGCACGGGGAGAATTTAAAAAAGCAACGCGGGTTGGGGCGACCCGCGTGGTCGCGCCTACCCCCACCCGCGCCCCGAAACCCGCCCAATCGCCCAATCGCCCCAAATGGTTTTAAACTTGCACAATATTCCGTTGAATCGCCCGATTGGCAAAATTGGGGATAATACCTGGTACCGGGGTAATGACACCGGGGCAACCCACGCGGTAGGGGCAACCACAAGGGTTTGCCCCTACGGCGTGGGTTGATGGCGCTATTTTTTGGTGGCGGTTTATGCCGTGTATTTTTGATAGCTTATTAACCACGACGCTGCCCATCCCCCGTTACCAAAAAGTTCCTCCGGGCTGTATATTCTTTCCTGTTTATTTGCTCCGTTAATCATCCCAAATTCTCCACATCCTTCTTCATATGAAACATCTTTTTCCGCTTTTCGGACTGCTGCTGCTGCTGCTTTTGGCTCCTCTTTCGGAGCTGAGCGCGCAAACGTCTGCCCATTCGCAGGACTTCGCTATCGGGTTCGAAAAATTCACCCTTGATAACGGTCTGGAGGTCATCTTTCATAAAGATTACTCCGATCCCGTCGTGGCTGTAAACCTCACTTTTCATGTGGGGTCTTCGCACGAGCAGCCGCACCGTACCGGTTTTGCCCACCTGTTTGAGCACCTGCTCTTCCTCGAGTCGGAGAATCTGGGCCGGGGCGGACTCGACGCCATGAGTGCGCGCATCGGCGGCAGCGGGGCAAACGGCTCCACCTCCCGCGACCGCACCAACTATTTCCAGACGGTTCCGAACGATGCCCTGGAGAAAATGATCTGGGCTGAGGCCGATAAACTCGGATTCTTCATCAATACCGTGAACGAGGCGGTGCTCGAAAAGGAGAAGCAGGTGGTGAAAAACGAGAAACGTCAGGGTGTTGATAATGCCCCGTACGGCCACACCTTCTACGTTACGCACAAGGCGCTTTACCCCGAGGGGCACCCCTATAGCTGGCAGGTGATCGGCTCGCTTGAGCATCTGCAGGCCGCCACCCTCGACGATGTGTATGCCTTTTACAACGACTGGTATGTGCCGAATAACGCCACGCTGGTGATTGCCGGCGACTTCGACTCCGATCAGGCGCGGGCCTGGGTGCATCATTACTTCGATGAAATCCCCCGCGGCCGCGACATTCCCGAGGTTGTGCCCATGCCGGTGACCCTCACCGAAACGCGCCGGCTTTTTCATGAGGACAATTTTGCGCGTCTGCCGGAGCTGCGCTACACCTGGCCTACGGTCGAGCGGTTTCATCCGGACAGCTACCCGCTGGAAATCCTCACTGAGCTGCTGGCTTCCGGTAAAAATGCGCCCTTGTATCAGGTGCTGGTCGAGGAGATGGAGATAACCGCATCCCCCTTCATGTTTAACTTTACTGCTGAGCGTGCCGGCGAGGTGATTCTTGGCGTGAGAGCATTTCCGGGCGTTGCGCTGGATCGCGCTGCGGAGGGCATCGAGGCGGCATTCGTGCGTTTTGTGGAGGACGGATTCTCCGAAAATGATCTTCAGCGGGTTAAGGCCGGCCTCGAAACTGATTATTACAACCGCCTGTCGAGCGTGCTGGGCAAGGCAATTCAGCTGGCCGACTACAACATTCTTGCCGGCGATCCAGGCTACATCAACGCGGAAATCCGTCACCTGCTGGCTGTTACGGCAGACGATGTGATGCGCGTGTTTCATCAGTACATTCGCGGGAAACATCACGTAGCTACGAGTTTTGTGCCCCGGGGTCAGCCGGAGCTGGTGCTTTCCGGCTCGGTTGAGACCGAAGTGACCATCGAACCGATTGTGGAAGGTGCCGAGGGGGAAGACTTCGTGCTGCCGCCCGACACCCCGTTTGAGCGCACCCCATCGCGCATCGACCGGTCGGTTGAACCGCCCTACGGTCCGGAGCCGCAGGTGAATGTGCCGGAGGTGTACATCACCGAACTCGCCAATGGCGTGCGGCTCTTTGGCATCGAAACCTTTGAACTGCCGCTGGCACAGTTTAATCTTCGCATCGACGGCGGGCAGCTGCTGGATGCGGGTGCCGCGCCGGGAACGGCGAATATGGCGGCATCCATGCTGATGCGGGGTACGGCCAACCGAACCGCAGCCGGGCTGGAAGAAGCCATCGACCTGCTGGGTGCCCGCCTGAACGTGAATGCCGGCCGGCAGGAAATTACGGTTTCGGGCACCGTGCTCACGCGTAATCTGCCCGCGCTGATGCTGCTGGTGGAAGAGGTTCTGCTGCAGCCGCGCTGGGACGAGCGCGAATTTGAGCTTGCCCGGCAAAGCATCGCTTCATCCATAGCGCAGCAGCGGGGCAACCCGAACAGCATCGCAACCCTTCAGTTTAATGAGCTGCTTTACGGCGAGGGTCATGTGCTGGCCGGCAGCGTGCTGGGTACCGCAGAGTCGGTTCAGTCGCTCACCCTGGAAGGGGTGCGGAGCTGGTATGAAGCCAACATCTCTGCCAATCTTGCTACGTTCCACATAGCCGGCGCGGTAACACAGGCGGATGCGAAAGAAATTCTGGAGCCGCTGGCGCGGGCCATGCCGAACCACAATTTATCAACTCCGGTTATGCCTGAGCCGAATCCTGCAGCGGGCGGACGCGTCTATTTCTACGATGTGCCGAATGCGTCGCAGTCTGTCGTGCGCATCGGCTACCTGGCGCTGGCCGAAACCGATCCTGATTTTTACCCGGCCACGGTGATGAACTACATCCTGGGCGGGGGAGGCTTCGCTTCGCGCCT
>JAFIET010000004.1 GCA_020832405.1 Balneolales bacterium | reverse complement strand
ATCGCCGATTACAAGAGCGACTGGCTGGGCGGCGCGCCCGAAGATTACGGGGCGGAGGCGCTGCAGCAGGCCATGCAGGAACGCGGCTACGCGCTTCAGTACCCGATTTATCTGGTTGCCCTGAGCCGCTGGCTGCGCAGCCGGCTGGGGGAGGCCTTCGACTACGACACGCATATTGGCGGGGCCTATTATTTGTTTGTGCGGGGGATGACGGCCGCCGTGCCGGGAGCGGGGATCTACTTCGACCGGCCCGATGCGGCGCTCATTGAAACTTTGGACCACTATTTTAAAGGAGAAGCCCATGCAGCAGGAGCTGTTTAACGCAAGCCAAGCGGCGGGTATGCCGCCTGAAGATTCCGGCACCGGAGCCGGAAGCCTGGACGTGATTGAAGCGGCGGGCATCGTTGAGCCGGTTGACCGCGCCCTGATGTCGTTTTTCCGGCGCAAAGGAGAGACGCAGGAGGATGTGCTCGCGGCGGTCGCCCTGCTTTCGGCGGCCAACCGCATGGGGCATACCGCGCTGAGCCTGCCGGATTTCCGTGCGGAGCCGAACGCCCTGTTTTCCATGCCCGGCCGCGAGGTTCAGGGCCTGGAGCGCATCACCCTTGACGAAAACCGGCTGCGGGATTCTGCGGTCGTGCACGTGCAGCAGGGGGATGAACAGCCGCATCTGCCGCTGGTGCTGGACGGCGGGCGGCTGTACTTCAACCGGTATTTTCAGTTCGAGCAGCAGACGGCCCGGCAGCTTTTGGCGCTCACGGAGTCGCTCTCGGGCGCGGACACGGATGAAGATTCGGAGGCGAACCTGCGGAGCCTCACTAATGAGCTTTTCGGCCACTCTGCGGAAGGACTCTGGCAGCGCGCCGCCGGGGTCGCAGCCCTGAACCGCCGGCTGACGGTGCTCACCGGCGGACCCGGAACGGGAAAGACCTACACCGTGCTTCGGCTGCTTTTGTTGCTGCTGAAATCTGCGCCGGGCGGGCGCCGGCTGCGGGTCGCGATTGCGGCCCCGACCGGCAAGGCTGCCAACCGCGTGCGGGAGTCGCTCATAGCCGGGATTGATCAGCTGAAAACGGCCGGCCTTGAAGTGCGTTTTCCGGATGTTGGTGAGCTGATTTCGCAGATTCCCGTGCAGACCATGACGCTGCACCGTTTGCTGGGCACGCTGCATCAGCAGGTGACTTTCCGGCACAACCGCCGCAACCCGCTGCCCTTCGACCTGGTGATTGTGGATGAAGCCTCGATGATTCCATCGGCCCTGATGGCGCGGCTGCTCGAAGCCCTGCGCGCGGATGCCCGGCTGATTTTGCTGGGCGACAAGCATCAGCTGGCCTCGGTGGAGTCAGGCGCGGTTTTCGCCGATATTTGCGATGAGCCGGAGCTGAACCGTTTTTCAGCCGGCTTTGCGGCATCGGCGGCAAGGCTGGGGATTGAACTCCCGCCGGAAAGCGTCGCCGCCCTTGAGGAAGCCGTGCCCCCGCTGCGGGACTGCATCGTAGAGCTGACGCACTCGCGGCGCTTCAGCGCGGAATCGGGCATTGGTCAGCTGGCCCGTGCCGTGAATGAGGGTGATGCGGATGCGGCTATGGCGCTGCTCAAAAGCGGGCGGGAAGATGTGATCTGGCTCGATCAGCCGTCGGGCCGCTGGCTCGGGAGCATTCTTCCGGAACTGCGGCAACAGCTCTCACACTACCGCGATGCTGCCCTTGACCCGGCCGCAAAGCTGGATGCGATGGAGGCCTTTCAGGTGCTGTGTGCACACCGGCGGGGTCCTGGCGGGGTGGAGGAGCTGAACCGGCAGATTGAACAAAAGCTCGGGCTTGAGCCGGAGCGGGGCAGCTGGTACGAAGGGCGCCCTGTGATTATGACGCGCAACGACTATCAGCTGGGGCTCTTCAACGGCGACCTGGGCGTTACCGTGACGCAGGGGCAGGCGGCAGCCGACGGCACACCGCTGCTGCGGGTGGCCATGGAAGCTTTTGATGCGGCAAAAAGCGAAAAAGGCGTAAGCCTGCGAAGCCCCGCACAGCTGCACATGATGGAAACCTGCTGGGCGCTGAGCGTACACCGGAGTCAGGGCTCGGAGTACCGCAAAGTGCTGCTGGCCATGCCCCCGCAGGACTCGCCCGTGCTCACCCGCGAACTCATCTACACGGCCGTGACCCGCGCCAAAAGCGTGATTTATGTGGCCGGAAGCGAAGCGCTGCTTCGGAAAGCCATCGCCCGGCGCACCCGCCGCTTCAGCGGTTTGGCAGAACGCCTGAGCCGGATTTTGTGAAAAAAGTAAAAGCCTGTAGCATCAACTTTAAACCCGCAATATTTGGGTTTGACGTGCATTTTGTTAGATTATAAGTACAGCTAAACAAATTCCGGTATTCAAAATTGTAAGCCTGAAAAGACGACTGAAACCCTTGTATTACAGCCGGAAACAGAAAACTCAGGTACATAACTCAAAAAAATCAGGAGTATTTATGAAAAGACTAAGCCTGCAGTACATCAAAGAACTTCATCAGATCAGCGATCCTGTTTGTATTTCACTCTACATGCCAACACACCGGGTAGGCAACGAGGTCCGTCAGGATCAGATCCGGTTTAAAAACCTCACCAATCAGATAGCCGATAAATTAAAAGAAAGGGGGATGCGCGATGCCGATATTCAGGCGCTGCTACAGCCTTTTGAGGATTTCAGAAAAGAGTCGCCCAACTGGCAGAATTTAAGTGACGGACTCGTCATGTTTTTATCGGAGGGTCATTTCGAGGTCAATCAGTTTCCGGTTTCGTTTCCGGAGCTGGCGGTTGTTTCGCACCGCTATCACCTCAAACCGCTGCTGCCGCTGCTGAGCGGCGACGGGCTTTACTATTTGCTCGGCATCAGCCAAAACAAGCTCACCCTTTTTGAGGGCTCAAGGTTCAGCCTGAAGGAAATTGATTCAGACTTCCTGCCGCCGGCACTGGCCGAAGCGCTTCGCATCGATCAGTTCATGGCTTCGCAACAGTTTCATACCGGCGGACCGGTAACGGCAGGCGGAAACCGCGCGGCCCTGTTTCACGGGCACGGCGGCGGGGGCGACGAAGATCAGAAGCCGCTTATCCGCGCCTACTTCCGCAAAGTGGACAAAGAGCTGACGGCCTTTCTCGATGATCGTCAGGTGCCGGTTGTGCTGGCTGGGGTAGAGTTTCTGCATCCGCTGTATCACGAAGTGAACACGCATCCCGGCCTGCTGAAGAAAGGGGTGAGCGGGCATTCGGACAGTTTCTCTGCCGAAGAGCTGCACAAACGCAGCTGGAGCATCGTGCAGGAAGTGTTCAAACGGGAAGAAGAGGAAGCCCGCAAGGCCTTCACCGACATGAACGGAAGCAGCCGTGTGGTGCATAAAATCGAGGAAGTAATCCCGGCGGCCGCTCAGGGGAAGATTGAGACCCTGTTTATGGCGGTAGATGATGCGGTCTGGGGCCGTTTCAACGAGGGCACCTCGGAAATCCGCGTAGAGAAGGAAGGGGAGACCTCAGAAGATCTTATCGATCTCGCCGGCTTGCGTACCCTGCTGAAGGGCGGCAAAGTCTTCGGGGTGAAGCGCGAACAGGTACCCGGCGGCCATCAGCTCACGGGCGTAACGCGGTACTGATGCTGCATGCTCTGATTTAGAAATAAATATAAAACCCCGCAGACAAGGTTGGTCTGCGGGGTTTTACTTTCTTGGGAATTTGGAAAAAAGAATTTGCGCTATCGCTTCAGGCTTATATCGGCGCGGCTGATGAAATTACAAGCCAAGTTCCTGCTGACCGGCCCGGAGAAATGCTTTGGTATTGAGCGGTTCACTATGCCGGCGAAGATTGAGGCGGTAGCGCTGCGCCGACACCGTAAACAAATTACGGATTTGATCCGCGAAGGGGCCGCTGCCTTTCATACGGTTTGCGAAATCAGCATTATAAAGTGCGCCGCCGTGAATATCGGTGATACGGCTGAGCACTTTTTTACTGCGGTCCGGGTAATGCTGCTCAAGCCAGTCCGTGAAAATATCTTTCACAGCCCAGGGCAGGCGGAGCATTACGTAGCCGGCATGGGTAGCGCCTGCTTTTGCTGCTGCTTCGAGCAGGGCAGGAATTTCGTGATCGTTAATGCCGGGGATAACAGGGGCTGTCATTACGCCGGTTTCAATGCCTGCATCTGTTAGCCGGCGGATTGCCTCAAGCCGCCGCTGCGGCCGTGAAGTACGCGGTTCGAGCGTATCGGTAAGCCGCGGATCGAGTGTGGTGAGCGAGATATTTACGCGCACAAGCCGCTCTTTCGCCAGTTCGGCAAGCAGATCGAGATCTCGCGTTATAAGGTGATTTTTTGTAATGATGCTTACGGGGTTTCTGAACGCAAGAAAAACCTTCAGACAGTTTCGGGTAAGTTCAAAATGCCGCTCAGCCGGCTGATAAGGATCTGTAACCCCACTCATCACAATGGTTTGCGGCTGCCAGCTCTTTTTGAGGAACGTTTTGCGAAGCAGCTGAGGAGCTTTTTCCTTAACCATGATGACCGACTCAAAATCGAGCCCGGCTGAAAAGCCCAGGTATTCGTGTGTTGGCCGTGCATAGCAGTACATGCAGCCGTGCTCACAGCCGCGGTATGGGTTCAGGGTGTAGCTAAAGGGAATGTCCGGACTGTTGTTTGTGCCCAGAATGGTTTCGGAATCGTCTTTTAGAAAGCGGGTTTTGACTTTCTGCTGATGGGGTTCATATTCCTCATCCTGTACAAAGTGGAGGGGTTCAAACCGATTAACCGGATTTGCTGATGTGCCGCGGCCGCGTATGGCTGTGGGCCGGTTAGAAGGGTTATTCGAACAAAGCATAAACCTGAAATAGTAGTAGGAAGTAGTAACAGGTTTAACTTAAAACATATATCGCACATATAAAACATGGTGCGAAAATCTGTTTTTGTTTTGTGGTTCAGATTCAAGTTCCTGGAGGTGAAAAAAAGCCCCGTAAACAGCGAGAAGCAGGGCGATAGAAAAAAAAGGAAAAAAATTTCTTTGGTTTTAAGCAAGAAATGGTATTCTTACGAAAAATAAATTGTTGGCGAAAAATTCAAATCAAAATAGCCGCCTTCGCTTTGGATGGTTAAAGCTGAAAGGTGATTGAAAGTATAATTATGAGGTTTAAGTTATTTTTGATACTGCTTTCCGTGTTGGGAGTGCAGTCGTGTGCATTTAATTATGATGGTGATTTTTTAGATCAGGATTATTCGGTTGCAGTGCTGGGAAGCAGCGGCAATGATAGGGTTTATGATCTCATCAGTCAGAGCGGTAACCTGCTGATTGCAGGAAGCTTCGGCGCTTCTGACGGAGATTTTTCGGAGATTCCCGTTACTGAAGAAGCCGCCTTTCTTTTGTGGACGGATCAAAATGGTTTACCGGAGGATATACTTTCGATCAATGGTAACGGCAGGGATTCATTCAGAAAAGTTCGTGTTGACAGGGATAACGGATTTATAGCCGCAGGGCTCACTTATTCAGAATCGGCACCTTTTTTCGGGGATGGTTCGGGAAATATTTTTATTGCCCGCATCTCACCAAACAGGGCCCTTGAATGGGTAAAAACGTATGGCGGAAGTGGTTTTGATCAGGTTCATTCTGTAATTGTTACCCCTGATATGGATTATCTTCTGGCCGGGACCACAACTTCAAGAGACGGCATTTTTGCATCAAACGGAGGTTTTTCTGAGTCCGTTTTTGTGATCCGGCTTAACCGGGAAGGAGAACCACAATGGGTCCGGGTTTTTTCCGGAAACCGGTCTGAAGAAGTTCGCGGCATGCATCTTTCGCCCGACAACAACATTGAAGTTACAGGCTTTACTCAATCAGATACCGGTGTATTTGAGAACATCGCCATAAACGGCAGCAATACGATCTTTAAGCTAAGTATTGATTTAGAAGGAAACCTCCTTGATGTAAAAGGGTACGGGGGGTCTGGTGAGGATAATCTTAACTACAGTACCATGCTTATTTCGGGAGAGTTGCTGTTGGCCGGGAATACATTTTCAGCGGATGGCGACTTCACAGACCGCAATGTGGACATAAGCAGTGCAGCTTTTTTTATGCGAATCGACCCTGAAGGAAGCATATCCCAGATAATGATACTTTCCGGAAATAACTTTGATATGGCTACTGCTGTAGCTACGCTCTCGGGCAGGCGGTTTGCACTTGCGGGGCGTACGCAGTCGTCAAGGCTGCACCCGAAGGAATCGAATGTACTGCTTACGGATCGTTTCTTTATAACGGTTTTAGATGCTGCCGGTGAAATAGAAAAAATTATAAGCGGCGGCGGTACGGCAAGTGATACAATTACCTCTTCGGTGCGGATGCTAAGCGGCAGGGTGGTTTTTGCCGGTAATACGAGTTCAACAAACGGAGATTTTTCCGAAAATAATGGTGGTACGGATATCTTTTTGGTAATTCCGGAGCTTTAGCTAACTGAAAGCTGAGTAATGCTATGCTCAGTCAGGACTGCTTAAAAAAGCCGACACATCAGCTGCTGAGCGCAGCGGGATTTCTTCCATAGGTACATGGCCGGCATCTTCATAAATGATGAGCTGCGCATGCGGGATGGCAGCTGCAATACGATGCGCGTTTTGAACCGGAATCCAGCGGTCATGTTCACCCCAGATGATGAGCACGGGAGTGGATTCCAAAGAGGAAGCCTCAGGAACCGCAAGGAGGTGAGTGCGATCCGCTCCGACATTTGTGCCCTGATTGCGCGTAAGGAACGCCTGTCTGTTGCCCTCCCGGCGAAGCAGTTCATAATAACGGTGTATGGTTTCTTCAGTGATGCGGTCCTGATCGTAATAAACTTCCCTGAGTGAATGCCTGAATGCAAATTTCGGGGTTAGGATGCTCAGTCCTTTTCTTATAACAGGGTTTCCGAGCGCATTTAAAAGCAATGAGTTGCGCTGTTGGGGCCGGGCTTCTGCGGCTTGTTGCGGCTGTACATTTAGGGTGTCGGAATCCGGGCGGGCCGTGTGCGCCGTTTGTTCAGAAGCAGATGTTGTTTCGGAAAGGTCCGCTTCGGTCAGCTGAGAGTCGGCTGGCTCAGGTATTGGCGAAGGCCTTACAGGCAGGCCGCCGCCGTTGAGGAGAATCAGCCGGTCGGTTTTTTCGGGAAAGGATTGTGCCCAGGCCATGGCATAACGTCCGCCCAGTGAGTTGCCGGCAACGCTCCAGCGCTCAACACCGGTTTCCTGCCGGAGCGCTTCCAGAAAATGAAGCGTAGCCCGGATGCTGTAGTCGTTATCGGGCTGCGGACCGGTAAGTCCGAAGCCGGGCAGGTCAACGCGAATGATCCGGAATTCCGGAGTTAGGGCTTCCACCCAGGGATCCCAGGTGTGCAGGGAAGCGAAGGTACCGTGCAGCAGCAGCAGGGCAGGGGTATCAGCAGGGCCTTCGTCGCGGTAATGCGCGATCATCCCGTCAACGGCGAAAAAGCGGGAAGATTCACCGGCATAGGTTTCGGCCAGTTGTTCAACGGAAATATCAGGCCGGATGAGAGCAGCCAGCAAGATGAGACATAAAGAAAGAACCCCAGCTGTAAAAAGCAGGGCAATTCGCAGAAACCGGAGTAAATTGCGCATAATCGGTTTAAATAATGGAAGCAGGAAATTTAAGGTAGATTATACGCTTTTCCGGCGAGTTTTTCCGGCTGTATTAGCCTGGTTTAGGCTGCTAATTGGCTGGTAGAATAGGGCTGTTTTCTTTAAGAAAAGCGATAAGATGCAGATTTTCTCCGGGGCAAAGTGTTTTGGCGGGCTGGCTGAACTGTGTTGGGCAAAAATGCAGATTGAGCGGAATCAGCCCGAAACCGCTGTTGGAACCAACTTGAATTGCCTTTCCAAGCATAAGCCCGAGGCCGGTCCATACTGCGGGTGTGTTTTGCCGGGCCGATGCGATGAGTAAAATACCATCGGTTTTACCATCAATCATATCATCCCAATGACTGCTAAACGTATTGCTTTTGCAGTAGCTGCAGCAGGCGGGTTGTTGCTGAAGCAGAAGCGCTGTTTCCTGCTGCTGTTTTCCGGGTTTTATACTCTGAAGCGTGATACCTTTTTTTGCAGCTATGGCTTCGAGTTTTTCTGCAAAGGTTCCGGCATCGGCATAATCGGGCGCTGCTTTTTGCCTATTGTGTACAAAAGCAGCCGTTCTGAAAGCGTCGAGATGCACAAACGCCAGCAGGTTAGGTTCATCAAATCGGGGCCAGGTGTGGATGGTGCACTGAAATCCGTGCTTTTTGATGATGCTTTTGAGCAAATACAGGAAGAGACCGCATTTGATATACAGGTTGGAGTCAATCTTACGGAGCTGCTGCCTGCGGGAAAGCTCTTTGGGGTTCAGAAAAACTTCCAGAACGCTGCCGTTAAACTTACAGCTGCTTCCGCTGTTCAGGTCCATTTGCTGCAGCTGTTTGTTGGTGAGCGCAACAAAATGTTTCAGGATTTCAGATGAACTGCTGTAATCCAGATTTAATGCCGGTCTGCTGCTGTTAATTGGTGCACTCATCGTAAGAAATCCCGTTTAAATTGAAGCTGCAGGGTCGGGTTTCTGTCTGGCCTGCAAAAACTGTAAGCTAAGTCAGCGCTCGTCGGCGTAGCTGCCCTCAGGGTTTAGCTGCCGGGCGGTAAGGGAAAAGTTAACCGTAAGTTCTTCATGAGCCCGAACGAGGCCGAACAATGCGGTTGGCGGCTCGATGCCGTAATCTTTCATGTTGATCGTTTTCGATCCCATCAGTTTGAAATGGTTAGCTTCACAGGGTTCGATATCAACGATGAGGCTTACATCGCGCTTATTTCCTGAAACAGATAACCTGCCCTCAACTTCAAGCTGAAACGGATGGCAGTCAGGGTCGAGATTGGTGAGCAGGGTGGCCGAGAAGTATTCAAACTCGATAGCCGGATGGGATTCAGCATCAAGCGCCCTGAAAAAATCGCGGTTCATTTGCCGGCGTCCGCAATCGAATTCCCAAACCGGGATACTCAACCGTACACTTCCTGCATTGTTATCACTTATGTTACGTGCTTCGTCTAAATCAGCCGATCTCAAATCAGCATAGCCCACAATTTTTCCTGCTTCACAATTGATATCGTGCACCGTTGAAGTGCCCTGAACCCACAGCCGGCTGCGTTCAGCCACAAGTTCAATAGATTGCTGCGCCTGAGCGCCTTGTGTTAAGGCGGTAATGAGCAGCAGAAGCAGGAGAGTGAAAAGGGGAAGCGCGAAGGGCTTTTTCATAGAGGCATCCATTTAAGACGGGCATTGAAGGAGTGTAACGCCTGAGCATCGGTTGGGAATCAGCTGTACTTTTGCAATCGGGCAGGCTTAGTTTGAAGTAAGCACGAGTTCGTAGATAATCTGAAGCTCTTCTGAGGCACGAACGGTACCAAGCATGGCAGAAGGCCGGCTGATGTTGAAATCGCTGAAGCCAAAATCAACGGTGCCGCTCAGAACGATGCTTTGGTCGTCTGCAAAAGCTGCGTTGCTCACAAAACTGACGGCGTGATCTGCACCTGCAGCGTTTATGATTCCGTTTACAAGTACTTCCGTACCGGCATCTGTTGCCTGCTGAAGTTCTGCACTCACGAAGGTGAATGTGATGTTCGGATGACGGTCTTTTTCAAGATATTTATGAATGTTGTTGGTCATACGGTTTCCGTCAGATTCAATGCGCTCCACGGGGATTACGAATTCGCCAAGCTGAAAAGCATTGCTGCCGCCATTTTGAAGCGCTTCAAGGTTAACAGAAAAACGGGCGTTAATCAGGGTAACATCTGCGTCCCAGCTTCCTACGGTGGAGCCGCCGGCTATGGTCATGCTGCTGAGGGCATTGTTTACACTGTAAGCTGCATAGGCTGAGGCAGAATTGCCGGGTGTATCCGGCTGAGCAAAAAGCGTGAAAGGGAGCAGAAGTGCGATTAAGCTCAGAAAAAGTGGTTTCATGGAATTAATCATTTTGTTAGAAGCAGATTTTAAAAGAAGGGGGTTGCCTGAAATATTCGCTGAATACTACGGGCAACCCCACAATTGGTGTTAGAAGCTGATTACGGCTTCAAGCATTACACCGTTGAATTTTCCGTCGTGGAATACTGATGTGGGTTGATAGCCATCCCAGGTTTGGTGGGCATATTCGAGTTTAGCCAGAACGTTTTTTGTGAGGAACCAGCCGCCGCCGATATTAAAGCGGGTAATATCCACATCTTCACCGCTTCTGGTTTCAGCTGTTACGAGGTTGTAACGGCCGCCGAAGTAGAAGTTCTCGCTGTTACCAAAGCGGTAAACCAGCTCAGCCATGTACTGATTGGAAGTTCTGCGGCTGTCTTCTGACATAGCTTTTCCGCTTGCAGTTTCAAAAATTCCGAAGAACTCCAAACCCTGATACTTTACAAAGGGGTTGATCATAATGGCTGTAAGCTCATTGGTGTAACCGGGGTCGAAGCGGGGAATTCTGAACTCGGATGAATTTGCAGTAAGGATGTTGTAGTAGCGTGAACCTGCGCGGTCGCCGGCATAGAGGTAAGTGCGCTGCGATTGCCCGGTATGATATACGGAACCGGTAAGGCGTACACGAAGATCTTCCGTAAGCTGACGGTCGAAACCAACTTTGCCTAAAAGCGAAACATGGGTTTGTAACTGACCTTCAGGGGCGTCAACAACACTTTGATTCAGCTTGCCGTTGGTCATTCCGACCATTGCAAGCCAGCCGTTGCGCTGGTAGTACACTTCAGCACCAACTTCAGTGGTGAAGGCATCCATGATGGGGTTTCCAACGAAGGGGTTGAAAATAGTTTGGGCGTTATCGCTTCTGCGGAAATGAGCATCACCGTAGTTGTTCTGCATGTGGCCGACTTTGATAGTGATGTAATCCATGTATTCCTGAAGGAACCCTTCACTGATGAAGTCGAGGCGATCAACCTGCATATAGCCGCCTTTTACGTAAGGCTGGGCATGGTGTCTTGAAGAAAGGTAGGTACGCAGGTGCATACGAAGACCGGGGAAAAGCTGCGCATCAATATCAAGGTTTGATGTTGCAAGGTTGAAATTCGGGCCTATTTCAAAAATATCTACAGCCCCGCTGTTTTCATGATCGAGCCACTGAAACTGAAGTGTGTTTGAACCACCAATCCGGACGTTCAGCCCCTCGAATGGTACATCAGTGGTTTTGGGTGTTTCAAAAATATTCAGGCCGGTCTTGTCAGGAGCCCGGAAATACTGAAGGTCACGTGAAAACTGTGCAGTTGCACTTACGGACAGCAAAGACAGTAACAGCGCTGTAATTGCCACATGAATGATAACAGATTTATTCATAATTCTGATATTTCTTGGAGATTTATAAGTATAGGAAAGTAATTTGGCGGATAAGCATAGGGCTGCTTAATTCGAACACCTATATTATAAAACTGTTATTAGAATTATGGTGTAAGCTTAGGTTCTTTTGTCTTGTGGAGATCTCTCTTATCTGTCTGTAGTGTTTAAGACTACAGATGTTTTATTTGTAGGGATTAATACGTATGTAGCAGGCCTTCAGCAAAACAAGCAAACCGCTGTACGGACTTCTTTCATCAGGCGAAGTTTACGGGATACTAACACCTTGTAAATAAGCAGTTTAGTCGTGAACCCACTGTATGGCTTCACGGGTTAGTTCATGGCTGCCGGAGAGGTTCATTTTTTCCTTGATGCGCGTTTTATAGGTTTCCACTGTCTTGGGCGAAACGTGCATCTTAAGCGCAATGTCTTTGTTACTGAAGCCCCGCCCGATCTGTTCAAAAACTTCAAGTTCTCTGTCGCTAAGCAGTTCGAGAGGGGATTCTGTTGTGGTTTTTTGCCCCATTGCCTGTTGCAGCATTTTGGCACTCACACTGTCGCTCACATAAATACCATCTTTAAAAATCTTTTCGAGGGCTTCAGCAAGCATTTCAGATGCCACATGTTTCATGATGTACCCGTTTGCTCCGGCGCGTAAGGCCCTTTCGGCATAAATATCTTCATCATGTCTTGAAACCATCAGGATTTTAAGTTTTGAGTTTGTGGTTCGTATGTGTTTCACCAGTTCTATACCATTCATACCCGTTAGGGAGATATCAATAATGGCGCCGTCAGCATCAAGGCCGGGCAGCCTTGCAAGGGCTTCCTCCGCCGAGGAAAGCTGTGCAATTACCGAATACCGGTCTGATTCGGAAAGAGTAAGGGCAATGCCCTTGCGAATCAGGGGATGATCATCTACGAGTACGATATTACGCTTTGTCTTTTCCATTCATTCTATATATTTCTATTTGTAACGGCTATATGCATGCAGCATTTAAGGTGACGGGATTGTGAGCGTAATTACAGCGCCTTTACCGGGGTTGTTACCGTGCGAGAACTGTCCGTTAATCAGTCTTGAACGGAATTCCATAATCCGGACTCCGAGCCCCCTTTTTTTGCGCCAGTTTGATGAAAAGCCGGTTCCGTTATCCCTGATCGTGATGAGCAGTTTGCGTTCTGAATACGTCATTCCGACGGTAACTTTGGTAGAGTAACCGTGTTTAACAGCATTGCTGATGGCTTCCTGAATAATCCTGTAAACATGTTCCGCACGTGCCCTGTCACGTATTTCAATTTCCTGATCGGAAACAAGTTTACAGTCGATTCTGAAAAGTTTCTGAGACTGAAGTATCAGTTTTTCTATGGCTGCGTGGAAACCGCCGCGCTCAAGATCTATTTTAACAAGTCCGTGTGCAAGGCCGCGGGCATATTCATCGGCTTCCTGCAGAAGGGAAGTGATTTCAGCCATTTGCTCTGCTAAGGGATGTTTTTCGTGCTGAAGCCGTTTTTTTATGCTTGCGCTCAGTAAGCCTATGCCGCTGAGCATTTGCCCGAGACCGTCGTGTAAATCCTGCCCGATGCGGTGCCGTTCATGCTCGCTGATTCGCATCACTTCCTGTTCAAGCCGCCTCTCTTCAGTAACGTCGCGCACAATTCCAGTATAAAAGCACATGTTAGAAGTTTGATGTTTGCTAACTGATATTTGTATAGGAAACGACTCACCTGATTTACGGACACCGATTGTTTCAACAGTTTTTCCGGTATATGATGCTAAGCCATTATCAGACAGCTGTTCCTCCACAAGCTCATACCACACTGTTTCGGCCTGTGGCATCAGGACGGCGGCATTTTTTCCGGTTATTTCATGCTGCGAAAAGCCAAAAATGAGTTCAGCTGATTTATTGAAGGATTCGATTATCCCGGACTCGTCGGTCATAATTATGCCGTCAGCTGTTGTGTTCAGGATGTTTAAAGCACGTTGTTCACTTTCCTTTAATTTTTCCGATGCTCTTGCTCTGATTTGGGCCGCTGATAAAATACCTGCTGATATCTTCAGCACTGTCCGGTCGAGGGTGATGTCGATTTCACTATGCCTGTACTGAATCCGAAGTAATCCCTGCGCCATACCTGATTCAAGTAAAGGGGCACAAATGTAACCGTTTGCCCCCACTGCCGGCTTCCTGCAGTTAATTACAGGTTCGCCGCACTGCATGCATTCTTTATAATCTTCCGGGTTCGGAACAAGCAGCCCGGTGTAGGTTTGGTACGTTCCGGTCCCGTTGATACTGCTGAGCAGCAGCAGTTCACCTTTATCGTTGTAAGCCAGACATGAACAGGATTCGGCACTGTAATACTGAACCAATTTGTGCATGATGTGCTGCCTGATGGCCTTTTCCTCATCAGTGTGTATCGCAAAGTGAGTGATTTCATGGATCAGTTTCAGTCTGTCTGAAAGATCAGGGTCATTTTCAAAAGTTTTAAATGCTCTGGGTTGAAAAGTGACCTGAAAAAGCTTTTGGCTGATTTCATCTGATGACAAACCCCGGGGGAGGGTGACGCTTTGGATTTGTGATTTGCTGATATTGGTTTCCTGAAGCAGCACATCTGAGGACAGCTGTTGGGGGCTGCGTTTGTCTGTTATCCATACAAAGCCTGCCCTGCTGCCGCCTTTGAGCAGTAAGGGTTTGAGCTCTTCCTTTTTCAGATCGGTACAAAAAAAACACTTTTTGGCAGTTGCCTCGATGTGATTGATGTCTTCCGTTTTTTTTGCAATTACCAGCTGCGAGCCCGTTATTTCGGATAATTTATACAACGCATCAAGCAAATCACCTTTGCTGTTGAATCCAATGAGTATCATTTGTTGGGAATCAAATCAAGTAGAGATATAAACACATATTGAATTCATAATGTACAAATTGTGTAGTTCCGGTTGGTTATTCAGCTTACAAAAAGATTGCATAATGCGGCCCATTGCTGTAAATACTTGTTTGAACAATGAATTTATATGCACTTATTAATCCCAAAAAAAAAGTCCCGCCACCAGAGGTGGTCGGGACATAAATCGGAATAGATCAACAGAACCGGGCTATCCTTCCTGTCTTGAACTCTCGGAAAGTCTTCTCACAAGTGCTTTGAGGTGATCTACTTCTTCCCATAGCTCCATACTTCGGTGCAGGGTTGTGTCGAACAGATCGTTGAATACCGGGAAGTATTCGGACGGACTCCAGACCTGACGTGCAAGCTCGGCTTTTGTGGCAGCAGGGGGAATCCAGCGGTCCTGCTCAACGAGAGCCGGGTTGATGAACATAGTGTCGCCTTCTATATGGGTTGTTGCGGTTGTATCGCTCAGTACGAGTCCGGCGTCAGACATACGGGTCCAGAAGTCGTCCATTTGTTCGGGGCTCCAGCTGAAATCAGCCCGGAAGTGCTCAAAATCATCGCCCCACTCTGCCCGGAAATCATCATAATGTTCATCGAGAAAGCCGCGCACAAATTCGAATCCGATATTGTTTTGACGCATAAACCCAAGTACGTAGCTGCGCGTTGTATCAGCCTGTATGATGTGATCGGGTACGATACCGCCGCCGCCGAATACCGTGCGGCCGGCGAATGTTTCGTACACCAACGAATCCGGCAGGTTGCTGATAAAATTGGCTACATCTGTGCTTGCATCGCGGTCGCGGGTATGAATTTCCAGTGCGTATTCTTCACGGCCCTGATTGAAGGGCTTCTGAATGAGACGTCCGGAAGGGGTGAAATAGCGCGAGATGGTTACGCGAATAAAGCTCTGATCTACAAGCTCGTACTGCTGCTGTACCAGGCCTTTTCCGAATGTGCGCCGGCCTACAATAAGCCCGCGGTCGTTATCCTGAATGGCGCCCGCCACAATTTCGCTTCCTGATGCCGAGCCTTCATTGATCATCACCATAAGCGGGATATCCTGAAAGCGGCCGTTGGTGCGGGTGCGGTACTCCTGACTGAAGCGCGCATGCCGGCTTCGTGTGCTCACAAGTTTGGTGTTACGCGGGAAAAACTCGCTCGTGATGCGAACCGCCTGATCAAGAAAACCACCGGGGTTGTTTCGCAGATCCAAAATGAGCCGCTCCATGCCGAGCTCGTTTAAACCGGCCATCGCCTCCATAAACTCATCGTAGGTTGTTTGGGCGAAACGGTTGATTTTGATGTATCCGGTACGCTCATCAAGCATGTAAGAGGTATCGACTGTGAACAGAGGGATATCATCACGGGTGATGTTGAAATGCAGGATGTTACGGCTTCCCGGCCTCACTATGCCGACCCTTACCACGGAGCCTTTCGGGCCGCGCAGGGTGCTTAGCACATCTTCCTGAGAAAAGCCGACTGCATTTTCATCATCTATACTAATGATGCGGTCACCGGAACGGATACCAAGCACGTCGCTTGGGCCGCCGGAAATGGCAGAGATCACGGTAATGCTGTCAGCAATGATGTCGAACTGAACACCTATGCCCTGAAAGCGGCCGGCAAAATTTTCCCGAACGCGATCTGACTGTCGCGGATCAATATAATCGGTGTAGGGGTCGAGCGAGGTGAACATCCCGCGAAGGGCATGTTCTGTCATTTCACTCATATCAAGATCGGGAAAATTCTGATTGATGAAGGTGTATGCCCGCTCAAACCTGACAGCTGACTCCCGGATATCATTTACCTGTATGTTCGAAAAGGTAGTATCAATTGGAGTGCCGGAAACAGCAAAGGTTGAATCACCAATATTCCTGACCATCCCGCGGATGCTGTCTTTAAAGAGGATGTTGGCTTCAACTTCATCAACGTAATTGTTGAGGATCCAGCGCTGTGTCTGAATGTATTTTTGAAGGTTGTGTTCGTGATTCGTTTCGTTTGAAACAAACACCTTATCAAAACCGAACAGCCAAAGGGCCGAAAGTAGAACGATGCCTGTAAGACCGGAAGCAAAAAATCTTTTTATCATTGAAAAGGGGTCAGTACTGCCTGATTTTGGTGAGTAATCTTGAGGGCATAATGTGAGCAATCATCATGCAAATATCAAGTGTTTAGCTGATTTTAACGGTAACGCTGCATTTATTCGTTTCATATATTTTTTTTGAAGCTATCCCGATTACAGCAGCTGAGTTAACGCAAATATCAAAAAAAACGGCTCAGACAAAAGCCTGAGCCGCTGTTTCTGTAAACTTTTTTCGAATGAAGGGTTTGGTTACAGGATGAACTGACTCAAATCCTTGTTGGTCACAATCTGATCAAGCTGTTTGCTCACGTAAGCCCGGTCGATATTGATGGTTCCCTCACTGATGTCGTCAGGTACGGAGTAAAGCAGCTCTTCGAGCACGGTTGACATAATGGTGTGCAGCCTCCTTGCACCAATATTTTCAACATCACGGTTAACATCAGCGGCAATTTTGGCAATTTCACGAAGAGCATCCTTTGTGAATTTCAGGGTGATGCCTTCTGAGCCTAACATAGCTGCGTACTGTATGGTGAGGGCGTTTTTCGGAGCAGTGAGAATCTGATAAAAGTTTTCTTCCGTGAGGGAATCCATCTCAACCCGAATCGGGAAGCGGCCCTGAAGTTCCGGGATGAGGTCGCTCGGTTTGGCTACGTTAAAGGCACCCGAGGCAACAAATAAGATGTGGTCGGTTTTTACCATACCGTATTTTGTGGTAACCGTTGAGCCTTCCACTATCGGGAGCAAATCGCGCTGCACACCCTGCCGCGACACATCGGGGCCGCCGGATTTTGAGGAGCTGCCGGCTATTTTGTCGATTTCATCCAGGAAAACGATCCCTGTACTCTGCACGCGCTCAAGTGCAATCTGTACGGCCGATTCATGGTCAATCAGCTTCTCGGCTTCTTCCTGAAACAGGTGCTGCCGGGCGTCTTTAATTTTAACTTTCCGCTTTTTGGTTTTTTGCGGCATCAGGTTTCCGAGCATATCCTGAAGGTTCATGCCCATTTCTTCCATGCCCTGCGGACCGAAAATCTGCATGGTTTGACCGCTGCTTGCCTTCACATCGATTTCGATTTCCCGTTCCTCAAGCTCGCCGTTTTTCAGCTTCTGACGAAACTTCTCACGGGTGCGCTCATTCAGCTCCTCATCACTTGCGGTGGAGGGGTTGAAACCTGCGTCGTTGCTGCTCAGGGCCGGGTTGCTGCCATAAACGGACTTTTTACGTTTTTTGGGAAGGGGAGGAATAAGGATATCGAGAATGCGCTCCTCAACCATTTCTTCGGCCCGGGGTTTAACATTGTCCCGCATTTCCTGTTTTACCATGCCGATACCGATTTCGGTGAGATCGCGAATCATGGATTCCACATCACGGCCCACATAGCCGACTTCCGTAAACTTGGTTGCTTCCACTTTTATAAAAGGGGCTCGGGCAAGTTTGGCGAGGCGTCGGGCGATTTCGGTTTTACCAACACCGGTAGGCCCGATAAGGATGATGTTGTTCGGCAGGATTTCATCCCGGATGCCTTCCCCTGCATTCATGCGGCGCCAGCGGTTGCGCAAGGCAATGGCTACGCTTTTCTTGGCCGCATTCTGCCCGATGATAAACTCATCGAGGGCGGCAACAATTTGCTGCGGGGTGAGGTTGTCGAGTTCGTTTGCGAGTAATTTCGTTGAATCAGCCAATTTCAAGAGTCGTTAAATTGTGATTGGTGTAGATGTCAATATCAGCTGCGGTGTGGATGGCTTCTTCGGCAATTTCACGGGCCGAAAGCTGTGGGGCGTGTTTTTTTAGCACCCGCGCTGCACTCAGCGCGTAGGAGCCGCCGCTGCCGATAGTGAGAAGGTTATCCTCGGGCTCGATTACATCGCCCTGACCGGAAATCAGCAGGCCTTTTTCGGTATTGAGCACGATGAGAAGGGCTTCGAGTTTGCGCAGGTACTGATCGGTGCGCCACTCACGTGCGAGCTCGATGGCTGCACGTTCAAACTGTCCGCTGTATTGATTAAGTTTCTCTTCAAATTTCTCAAAAAGGGTGAAAGCATCAGCGGTTGAGCCTGCAAAGCCTGCCAGGATTTTGCCGTTGTGAAGGCTTCTTACTTTTTGTACGGTTGATTTTATGACCGTTTTATCGAGTGTTGCCTGCCCGTCGCCGCAAATTGCAGCTTTGCCGTTATGGATAACACCGATTACGGTGGTGGCGTGTATATTCATAAAAAATAGTTTTAAATGGATGGCCGGCTCAGGCCTGTGTATCTAAAGCACCAAAAGCTGCAAAGGTCGTGCCATTTGCAGCTTTTGGTGTAAATAGGAAAAGGGCTGTATTTAAGCTTTCCCTTCTGTTTCTTCAGCCTTGCCGGGTGCAGTATGTTCCGGCTTACCGGCAGTATCAGCTGTATCTTGCGGTGCTGCTTCAGTTTCAGGAGCCGCTTTTCGCGGACTAACCGTTTTGGTTACAACTGAACTTTTTTTCAGGTCTGATGCCGGTATATCAGCCGGTTTGCGAAAAGCATCTTCCGAAAGTTTGGCTTTAAGCTCATCCATTTCACGAAGCTTCGCTACTTTGGCATCGCTTATTTTTTTTTCAGCCGGTGTAGGTTTGGTTTCAGAGGGATCAGCTTCGGCAGCTTTGTTACTGCCGCTAACGGGGTCATCATCCTGTTTTTTTCGTGCTTTCGGGGGCTTTGCTATTACTTTTTTGCCACCGGGCCTTGGCTGCCGCTTCACCCGTTTCGGGGCCTTTATTTTGGCCTTGGGTTCTTTACCGGCTTCAGCATCAGGTTCCTGCAAAGCTGATGCGGAACCGGCATCAGAATCAGAATCAGAATCAGAATCGGCTTTGTTTTCTGGCTGATTTGCACTGCCGGAAGCAGTTTTCGGATTTTCGGTTTCCTCTGCTTTTACCTGTGGTTCTTGCTTGTGCCGTGCCGACTGTTTAGGAGCGGCCGCAGTTTCAGGAACGGAATCATCAGAACCTGAAGATTTATCGGTTTTGCTTTCCTGTTTCGTGTCAGTATTAATGACATCAGGCTGACTGTCATTTTTGTCAGACACTTGTGATGCGGCTTTAGCCGTAACTCCTTTTTCTGAAGTTGCATCACTGTCTTTTTTGTCAGCCATTTCCGCTTTGGCTTCTTCAAGCTTTAGTTTGCGGGCATAAGCCTTTGCGACTTCAAGAGCGTTTGGTTTTTCCTCAAGTGCATGTGCTTTGGCTACCTCTAACGCATCAGGTTTTTCTGCAGGAGCTTCCTTTTTCTCAGCAGCTGTTTTGCGGGCTGATTGGTTTTGATCCTGCTGAAGCCGTTCAGGTTTTTGGGGTGTGCCCGGTTCGTGTTCATCTTCTGAACCGGATTTATAGTATTTCGATTTCAGCTTAGTGTTCGACCTGCCTTGTGAGGTGATCCGTACTGCGGCCGGACGTCTGCGGCCGCGCTCGGTACCTTCTTCATTTGCCTCAGCCGTTTTCGGACCGCCTCTGCCTGATTGCTGCTGACCGTACCGGCTGCCGCCTTCATAATCATCACGGCTTGCCCCCCGATCGCGGTCTCTGCGGGTTTCAGAATCTCCGTTTCTTCCGTTTTTCTTATAAATATCAAGCAGTTCTGTATTCTTGCGCCCGCCGCTTTCGAGTTCAGCAAGGTTTTTCTCATTTTGCCTGATGGCATCTTCAATCGACTCACCGTTAGATACGGTTTCATAGATGTCAAACTCAGAACCGTGCAGGGTGGCCTTGAAATCATTCAGCGAAATGGTATCATCCGGATTTATGGAAATGCGCATGAAGAACTTGAACATCCATTTCAGGCGTGTGCTGATCAGGCCCTGAAGCAGCACGGAATGGAAGAACGGGTTCACGTAAAGATCAACTGATTTGTACTTATAGTTGTTGCTGAATTTGCTCAGCCATGCTTCAATATCGGAGAGCAGGGTACTTTCAGACACGATGCTGCCTGAGCCGCCGCACATCGGGCACACTTTTGATACTGATTTCACAACACTCGGCCTTATCCGCTGCCGTGTAATCTGCATGAGGCCGAAATCTGACATGGGCAAAATGTTTGTTTTGGCCCTGTCTTTTTTGAATTCCTTTTTGATTTCGTCGTAAATCTTCTTTCGGTTTGAATCCTGCTGAAGATCAATAAAATCAACTACAATAATGCCGCCGATATCGCGCAGACGCAGCTGTTTGGCGATTTCACGCGCGGCTTCAAGATTGGTTTTCAGGGAGTTATCTTCCTGTGCTTTCTTGGCAGCATAGCGGCCCGAGTTCACATCCACCACGTACATGGCTTCGGTTTGCTCAAAAATCAGATAGCCTCCGCTCGGCATTTTTACCCGGGGGCTAAAAATGGAGTTTACATCACGGGAGATGTTCATGTGGTCGAAAACGTGCTCGCGACCTTTGTACTGTACTACATTTTTAACCATGGAAGGTGCAACCCTGCCGATATAGCCTTTGATGGCTTTAAAGGTTTCGGTGTCGTCAACCAGGATTCGGTCGTAGTTTTTGGAGAATAAATCCCGGATGAGGCTTTCGGTCATGTCGAGGTCGCGGTGCAGCAGGGCAGTCGGTTTAGCTGTTTTGAGCTTATCCTGCATATCAACCCATTTGTCGTGCAGATCTTTGAGGTCTTCACGCAGCACATCGTCATCCTGAGCTTCAGCAACAGTGCGTACAATTACGCCAAAACCGTTAGGCAGCATTTCACTTATGATGCTTTTGAGGCGGCGGCGCTCTTTGTAGGAGCGTATGCGCTTAGAAACGGCTACGTAATCACCGAAGGGGATAAGTACGAGAAAGCGACCGGCAAGGGTGATATCTGTTGAAACCCTCGGGCCCTTGCTGCCGATGGGCTCTTTCACGACCTGCACCATTACTTTCTGACCCGGTTTCAGCAATGAGCCAAGCAGGTTCTGCTCGTGCATGGTCTGATCTTTGGAAGTCATGTTTTTGACTTCATTTTTTGCAACAGTTTGCCTGAATTGCAGAAGCTCGTCGCTTGCTTTTTTGGGGATACTATCCCGGCCGTTGAGCATAGCTATGTATTCCTCGAGGTGTTCACCGAGGTCTGAATAATGCAGGAAGCCGTCTTTAGGGGTGCTGAGGTCAATGAAGCAGGCTCTGATACCGCCCATAACCTTGTGTACCTGAGCCAGGTAAATGTCGCCAACGGAACGTCTGTTTTCCGGCGACTCAATAAAAAATTGTGCTAATTCACTATTTTCTATCAGCGCGATTCGCTTCTGCGAACCCGCTGCATGTATTACTATTTGATTGTCCATTAAATGTTAAGTCCGCATGCTTGAAGCGGAAAACGGTACACCTGTCGGGTGCGTAAACAATAGCCTGAAGTTTCAATGAACCGTTGTGAATCGTTTGGAAACAGGAGTTGAAACAGCTTACAGGGTCGAACAGGGAAGCGTTATCCGCTTTGTACAAATTTCTGTTAAAATGAAGCGTATTGCAGGAATTGGAATCGCTTTTACAAAGGCTTTCGGCCCATAGCCGGAAAGGGTTGCCTTTGAGAGCCGGTGAACACATTGTATGGTATAGTTCAGCATTAGGGTGCTTTTCATACGATGAAATTACATCGTAACCGGCATTGACCTCTGCCGCTGCGTACCATTTGCGGGCCGCATGCAAAAAAGCAGCGGTGCAAAAGAAGACGAAGCAGTAAATGGTCGGGAAAAGAAAATTCATTTCTTAATATAAGGTATATCAGCCTTGTTAGGAAACAGCTCAATAGCACTAATTACAGCAATCTGTTTAAGATAGCTGGTCTTCTGCATTAATTCGTGTAATCCCGGCACCTACTTTATTCAGTTTCTCTTCCAGTTTTGCGTAGCCGCGGTCAAGGTGATACACCCGAAGCACTTCGGATCGTCCTTTTGCGCATAGGGCTGCCATCACGAGGCTTACACTTGCCCTGAGATCGGTGCTCATAACGGAAGTGCCGCTTAATGGTGTTTTACCGTTAATAATGGCTGAGTTATTTCGCACTTTAACCTGCGCACCGAGGCGTACAAGTTCGGGGATGTAGCTGAACCGGTCGGGGTAAATCGTATCCGTAACCTGAGATTCACCTTCTGCCTGTGTCATTAGTGTTGCCCATTGCGCCTGCAGATCGGTTGGGAAACCAGGATAGATTTCTGTGATAACCGAAACCGGCTGAATAACCTCAGGTGCGATGATTTGCATTGCGTTTCCGCTGAGCTGCAATTCCGCACCGGTTTTTTGGAACCAGCCCGGAAACATCCCAAGGTCGCCTGCAGCAATATTGGTAAGGGTGAGGCGGGATTCCGGGTGCATGGCACCGAGAATCATGAAAGTACCGGTTTCGATACGGTCAGGCGCATTATGGAAGGTGATCCCTTTCAGATGCGGTACACCCTGTACGTGCAGTGTTGATGTGCCTATGCCTTCAATCTGAGCGCCCATTTGTTTCAGAAAGCTACAAAGCTGTACTACATCGGGTTCCTTTGCAGCATTCCGGATTTCTGCCCTGGCGCGGCCCTTAACGGTAGCAAGCAACAGGTTTACGGTTGCACCCACACTCGAGGGGCTGAGCTTAAAGCTGCCTCCGGGAAGACCCCCTGAGCCTTGCGGCACCTTTGCAACTACGTAACCCTCCTCCAGACTAATGTGAGCCCCGAAAGCCTTCATCCCCTCAATATGAAGGTCAACCGGCCTTGGGCCCCATGCGCAGCCGCCGGGCAGTGATACCCGTGCAAAACCCGACCTGCCAAGCAAGGCACCAAGCATATAGAAAGAAGCCCTCATTTTCCGCACAAGGTCGTAGGGCGACTCCGGATAATAGATGGTGTCGGGATCAATCGACAGGGTCTCGGATTCCGGGTCAAATTCCACCCGCGCACCGGTAACACGCATCACGTTATTAAAAGTGAGAATATCGTGTAAGGCAGGTATGTTATGAAGCGTCGTTTTTCCGTCGGCAAGCAGGGCAGCCGCCATCAGGGGGAGTGCGGCATTTTTGGAACCGCTGATTTTAATCTCACCCTGAAGCGGTTTGCCGCCTTCAATTACAAATTTATCCAAGAGGCTCAATCTCCAATAATACACCGTTCTTCTCGACAGACTGCCCGGCTGCGGCGCTGATACTTTTGATGCGGCCTGCAGAAGGTGATTTCAGTTCGTTTTCCATTTTCATTGCTTCCAGAATAACAACAGGCTGCCCTTCTGCTACTTCCGCGCCTTCTTCAACCAGAATGGCTACAATCTTGCCGGGCATAGGTGCCTTCAAAATACCTTCTCCGGCAGAACTCCCGACCTTGAACCCCATACGGTCGAGCAGCATCATTTGCTCGTCTTTAACGGAGGCGGTATGCCATTTGCCGTCAATGGTGTATTCAAGCTGATTGTCGTTTTTTGTAATGTTACTGATGATGTGTGTAGTGTAGCCTAAGCGGAGGATGTAGCGGGTTGCATCCAGGCGTTCAAAGCTGAAAGGGGCAACTTCTCCGTCAATCAGTGCTTTGTTTCCGGAATCCAGAATTTCAACCGTCCGGTTTTTTTTATTGATGGTTGTTTCGAATGTCATAATGGTTGGGAATTAGAATTTTTGGGATACTGCTTTACCGCTGCGCCAAACCGCTGCTTGAAGCCCGAAAACAAAACAAATCGAGCCGGTCAGAGTCGTAGGCGGTTACTTGTTTTTGATTTGCCGGGTCAAAAACCTGAATCATTCCTGCATTAATTAGCTGGATCAGATCGTCCCGTAGTTCACCACGCTGCAGCCCGGTTTCAGTAAGCAGCGTTTCATAGCTCTCAATGAAAATAAGCTGATTAAGTACTTTTTTCTGTGATGGCGTGGCTTTTTTCATGTATTTATTTTGATTTTGCCCATACAGGCGGTTTTGCTGAATTGGGATGCTCAGATAATCTAATCTACGCGAATATCCCCATAGGTAATGAGGTTTTCCCGCCCATCGAAAACAAAAACCCGGTGCAGCCCCCTTGCGCCTGAAATGGTGCCGCTGCCGCCCGGTGCAAACTGAACGGGGTTAATTATTATTTGGGTGAAACCTACCGGAAGAGGTCGCCTTTCATCAAAAAACAGACGTTTGAAAAAGTTTCGGTCATCAAGGGTTAGCACGTCCAGACCGTTTACAGCACCCAGCCCGGTAATGAGCATCTCAATTGTTACAATCTGCCCTGTTGTAGGGTTCGGGTAGGCGGGCTGCTGTACCTCAACGAAACCGGCAAAAAGCGGACCAACGCGCCAATCGTCGGGGTCGGAGCTAATGATGTTGCCGCTTGCGTCGGTTTCTGTAATTCCGGAAGGAGTTCTGAAAGCCTCCCGCTCAAAATCACGTTGTGCATCATCAGTTGAGCTGCATGAAAGCAACGTTACAGAACCCAGGGCAAGGGCTAACCAAATAAATAGGCGGGAAAGTATCATCTAAAAAGAGGAGGAAGTATCAGTAATAACTAAAATATAAGATACAACTTAGAAAATAAGATTTTGTGAAAAAATAAGGTTTTCAGATTTTGAATTTCTTCTGTCAGAGGCATGTTAGAACGGCTGTCGCTGCGTTGGCTTTCGTTGCCAAAGAAGAAATCAGATACCATCAGCTCATATTTATTCGTTAACTTTGGCTGATACTGAAAACATCCGATTTATGCTTTCAGTTGATAATTATTCATTAAATACCATGCAAAAATGCTTACCGTAGTTGGAATCAAAAACTGTAATACGATTTCCAAAACTTTGAAATGGCTGGAAGAGCAGGAGATAAATTACACATTCAGAGATGTTAAAAAGAATCCGCTCAGTGCTGAAGAGCTTGAAGACGCAATTTCTAAAGTCGGGCTTGATACACTTGTGAACCGGCGGGGTATGAAATGGAGGTCGCTTGGGCTCGCAGGTAAAGAACTGACCGGGGAAGAACTGGCTGAAATTCTTTTCGAGCATCAAACCATGATTAAACGCCCGTTATTACTGGCCGGTGATGCTGCAATGGTAGGCTTCGATGAGGATGCGCTTGGTGTTTTTGCTGAAGAATATGCCTGATACAGGGAAAAAAATATCTGCTGCGCTTCTTTTTTTTCTGATGGTCTGCTTTGCGGGTGCCGCAGCCGGCTTTCATTATACAGAAAGAAACCCTGCGCCCGGCCTTGAAACAATGTTCGAGGCTAAGGAGGAGTTTACCTATGAGGTCAGGTACGGTTTCATGCGCCTGGGTAATGTTTTTGTTTCTTCAAGAGATACGGTTATAAACGGGGAACAGCTTCTTCACAGCATTGCCGTAATACAGTCCAATTCGGGTATCCCGCTTATGGGTAGCCGCAGGTATGAGTATCATTCATTGCTGTCGCGAAACGACAGTACAACCTGGGCGCATAAGTTTTGGGTTGATAATATTCATAGGGGCAGGTTTCCCGAGTACGGCTACACATTTGATTATGAGCGGGGTGAAATCATCGTTGTTAAGCACGATGCCCCAACCGATACGCTTGACCTTCCGACACGCCTCGACGGTGGCCCGGCCTTGTTTTATGTAGGGCGGCAGCATGCCGGCACCGAATCTGAAATTGATTTCCCCATATTTATAGATGAAGAAGTTGCCGTCGTAAATATCCGAAATACCCTTAACCGCGACCGGGTGCGCTCAGCTGCCCATGGCAACGATATGGTTGATGTCTATCTTAGTTACGGTGATGCTTCAATAAACGGACCATTTGGATTTAACGGGAAGTTTGAGTCCCGTTACGACACCAGTGAATGGCGTATTCCTATTGAAGCAAGGGTTTCTGTCTGGATTGGCAATGTTCGTGTACAACTCATTGATTTTCAAAAAAATGAATAAGTCTGAATCAGGAAAGAAACTCACTGTAGCTGTTAAGCGCCTTCCTCACAATGCCGGTTTGCCGCTACCGGCCTATGAAACCAATGACTCAGCCGGTGCGGATCTCAGGGCTTGCGGAGGGCCTTACACGGTACTTCCTGGCGAGCGGATGCTGATCCCTACAGGAATTGCAGTTGCACTACCGGCCGGTTTCGAAGCACAGCTAAGGCCCAGAAGCGGTCTTGCCCTGCGTCATGGAGTAACCCTGCTGAACAGCCCGGGTACAATCGATGCCGACTACCGGGGCGAAGTTGGTGTGATTGTTATAAACCATGGCGGGGAACCCGTAAACTTCATGCACGGCGACCGAATCGCACAGCTTGTTATTTCCCCTGTTGTGCAGGCCGTATTTGAATCAGCTGATGAGCTGCAAAATACAGTGCGGGGAAGCGGAGGGTTCGGCAGTACCGGAAAAAGCTAATTTGGCTGATTTCTGTTTTTGCGCTGTTCGGCCTCAAAATCTTCATCTGAAATAAGCCCCTGCTGCCACATACCCACAAGGTCGTTCATATTTTCAAGCCCTCCGACCCGAAAATCAGTATAATCGCCCTTTGCTCTTTCCTGCATTGCTTTGCGTCTTTTGTTTTTTTCAATGGCGATATAAAGCACATCTTCAAGCTGTTCCCCTTTTTCGATTCCGGTCATCACAAGTTTTTTTTCAGCTGTTTCAAGGTGTAGGTCACAAAGGCCGTATTTGCTCTGATCAGCTGATTGTGTTCGCCTAACCTTGAGAAGATCTTCTATTCTGATCACTTCATCGAGCTCAAGTGCGGGATCCTTCAGTTCGATACGGTCGTTGAAAACACGGTAGGCCGTATTTTTTATCCGCCGCCTAAGTTTGCTTATTTCAATGAATCCGAATCCCAAAAGAAAGATTTGCCAGAACGCTTTGCGAAACTCTTTTTTGAAATGACCGGGATGGGTTTTGTAAAGGATTGCTTTTTCTTCTGCCATAACTTCAAAAGCTGATTGTTAAATAAAGAATTTAATGACTGCCTGAAAATCCTGAAGACAGGTTGTGAGTCAGGAGTGTGGAATTTCAAAATAAACCGCAGATGTGGCCTGCACTAAGGCGGGATCGCACTCAAGTTTCACCTTAGTTTCATATATTATCATTAGAATTAGGCAAAAAGAATAATCCCGTAATAATTGGCTTAGCTTGAAACTCTGGAAGTATTTTGTACTTGCGTGGATAACAGCTGTAATTTCAGCTGCGTTTCTGGTGAATATACCACGAATAGCAGTTCTGGAAGAAACAGCGCGTAATCTCATTTTTCATGTACCCATGTGGTTTACTATGTTTGCATCATTTGCTGCCGGCATGGTTTACAGCATCAGGTACCTGTGGAGTGAAAACCTGAACGACGATCTGAAAGCTGAATCTGCATCTGCTATAGGAGTTGTGTTCGGTTTGTGTGGTCTTTTCACGGGTATGGTCTGGGCGCGTTTTACCTGGGGTGCCTGGTGGACTTTCGCTGAGCCCAAAATGAATTTATCCGCAATTGCGCTGTTGATATACATTGCTTACTTCATTCTGAGGTCATCATTCGATGATGAGCAGCTCAGAGCCCGCTTATCGGCAGTGTACAATATCTTCGCGGCTTCAACCATTCCATTCTTACTGTACGTGATACCACGGCAGCTTCCAAGCCTGCACCCCGGTGCTGACGGGAATCCGGCTTTCAGCGAATTTACTGCAATAGAGCTGAGAATTGTTTTTTACCCTGCAATACTCGGTTTCTTTGCACTTGCATATTGGATGACTAACCTCAGGTACCGATACAGGAAACTGAATTTGGTTCTGGAATCCAAAAACTCAGAACTTTAATCTATAATTATCATTAACAAAGGTTTATGAACGATACCATTGTGTATGCTGCCGCAGATACCCTCGCAGACAACTACTACCAGAGCTGGTCTGGGGTTGATGCTCAGGCAGAAGCAGGCATGTTTATTCAGATAATGTCGTCAAATGACCTTATATTTGTAGTACTTACAGTAAGCCTAATTATTTGGTTTGTTTTGGCTTTCTATCTGATTCGTGTTGACCGTAAACTTGACGCACTGGAGAAAAAGCTGTCGGTTAAGGGTAAACCATCTGAAGATTAACTTCAGATAAGTATCCTCCTAAGAAAAAGAAAAAATTACCTTATACCTCCTGGTATTATTCAAGATATCTGAATTACTATAATATTAAATGAGCCTATGAAACCCAGAGTAATTATCGGAACCGTGGCAATTGTACTTTTCACATCACTGCTTATGTGGAACTTCGGAAACAGTCTTGGAAGCTATGTGGGCTTCGAAGAAGCTGAGACGAGCGGCAATCGTGTGCATGTAATCGGGAAATGGGTGCCAGATATGCCCCATGGTTTTGACAATCAGCGTATGGTCTTTAATTTTTACATGGAAGACAACTACGGGCAGGTTCGGCGGATCAGCTATAATAAGCCCAAGCCCAATAATTTCGAAGATGCTGAAAGCCTTGTTGTAGTCGGTAAGATGCGCAACGGGGTTATGCTCAGCGACGATATGCTCGTGAAGTGCCCGTCTAAATACAACGATGCATCAAATCTTGAGATGGTTAATTTATAACCCGCTCCTGCCTTATGCCTGAACTGTTTATCATTCATACTTTTAGCTGTAAACCATGATTGGAACTATCGGATCTTTTTCCGTTATCATCGCTTTTCTGGCCTCGTTAGGGGCCTTTGTTTTTTATTTTCTTGCTGCTCAGAAAGAGAACAAATCATTTGAGCGCACGGCTCATCTGCTTTTCGGCTTTCACGGAGCCATGATGTTTTTGGGTTCAGCACTTTTGGTATATCTGCTGCTGACCAATCAGTTTCAGTACTTTTATGTGTATAACTACACAAGTTCAGATCTGAGTAATGTTTATCTCTGGGCGGCCTTTTACAGCGGGCAGGAGGGAAGCTTTATGCTTTGGATCCTCTGTTCGTTTCTGGTTGGAATGGGTCTGATTCGCTGGACTAGCGATACTTACCGTGCTCCGGTGATGTTTTTTATGACAATGACTCACGTTTTTCTGATTTCAATGATAATTGGAGTTACGGTATTCGGAGTTCACATCGGTGCATCGCCCTTCCGCCTTACCTCTGCAGAATTTGCACATCTGCCGGTTTTTATCAATAATCCTTCTTTCATACCTGCTGAGGGTAGCGGACTGAACGATCTTCTCAGAAGCCCCTGGATTATCATTCATCCGCCCATCATATTTCTGGGATTTGCAATGATGGCAATTCCCTTTGCTTACGCTCTTGCCTCGTTATGGAAGCGGAAATACCATGAGTGGATTTACCCTGCCCTCCCCTGGACCCTTGGTGCAAACCTTTGCCTCCTTGTTGCAATTTTTCTTGGCGGTTACTGGGCTTATGAAACGCTCTCCTTTGGCGGTTACTGGGCCTGGGATCCTGTAGAAAATGCATCGCTGGTACCATGGATTTTAGGGACGGCTGGTATTCACACCATGCTGATTCAGAAGCGAAGTAAAATCGCGCACAAAGCGTCTATTATTTTCGCCATACTTGCCTACGTTACTATTGTGTATCAGACCTTCCTGACCCGTTCAGGTGTTCTTGGTGATTCTTCTGTACACAGCTTCGTTGATTTGGGTCTGTACAATCAGCTGCTTCTGTTTATCATGGCAGTATCTTTAAGCGGTTTGCTGCTTTATTTATTACGCATGCGTGAGCTGCCAAGCCCGGAAAATGAAACGCCGATGTTTTCAAGGGAGTTTTTCATGTTCTCGGGTGCTATGACGTTGTTGCTGGTTTCCCTGGTGATCATACTCGGCACAAGTGCTCCAATTATCGGCCGATTATTCGTTGCAAACCCTACGCCTCCCCAACCTCAGTTTTATAACGACTGGACCCTTCCTTTTGCGATAGCTATTGCATTTCTTACGGTACTTACACAGTATTTGTGGTGGAATAAGTACAAAGACACCGAAACATTTGCGGGCGTGCTCATTACCCCAACCATTTCGGCTTCAATAATAACGGTTGCACTTATTGTGGTTTCTGGTGTGATCAATATCATTTATATGGTTTATCTGTTCGCTGCCGTGTTTACCATTATTGGTAACGGAATGGTAATGGCAAGGCTCATTAAACTCACTCCAAAGATGATTGGCGGTTCAGTAACACACATCGGCTTTGGGGTACTCTTAATCGGTTTTTTAGGTGCTGCTTATGATACGCCGCTTCTTGACCGGTCAACCATCAATTATAATGCTGCCGTAGAGAGAGGAGAAATCTTTGACGAAGATGGTTTCCGCGTGTATCAGACTATGGATGTGATGAAGCTTGACATGAACGTTCCCAAGCGCATTAACGACCGCTACAACGTCACTTTCACGAATGCAACAATCACGCATGAGAACCGACCCGGAGAACAGCAGTACCGGATCGAGTTCGAGGATCTGCGTACCGGCCGTACTTTTGCTGTTCATCCGGTGGTTTATCCTATGATCGCCAACTCTTCCGCAGGCAACATGAGTTGGACTGTTGATCCTGAGGTACGTATGGGATGGCTTCGCGATATTTATGTTTATGTATCAGGCTCATCTTTGGTTGAAAAAGAGAACAACCGGATTGAAAATCAAACTACATTTCAGGCTGTGGCTGATATTCTGATGAACGGGTATGAAGAGTCGCTTCGCAACAGCGAAATTAACAACCTGGTGCGTCTTCGTCCCGGATCAACCCGGCAGCTTGGTCAGTACAACATCCGATTTGACCGGTTTATTAATATGACCGAATCTGAGCTGCCCGAAAATGCTGTAGTAGGTGTACGGGCAAGAATTGAAATCATCAACCTGCAAACCCGGCATGCTGAAGTTCACGAACCTGTGTATGCAATTTTGTTTGAGGATGGAGTGAATACCATTTACAGCCCTCCTCTAAGCATAGAAAGTTTCGGTTTTGACGTGATGTTCGAAACCATAGACACCAGAACTGATGAAGCGCACTTCCGCCTTATTGGAATTGAAGAGCAGGTTGAAGATGAATGGATTATCGTGGCTATAGAGCGGAAGCCTTTGGTATCTGTAGTTTGGCTTGGAACATTTTTGCTTATGTTTGGTTTCTCAATTGCAATCTATCGCCGCTGGGGCGACGAGCGCAAGGCTTACAAGCGTGCCCGGCATTACAAAGATGAGCAAGAGATAGCTGATAAGGCTGAAAACCAAAATTCATAATCCCGCTATGCAGGGTCTTAAAATAAGTTTGAACGATAACAAATTCCGGAAAATCAGGTTTGCTGCGGCAGGCCTGATTTTTCTTTTTGGTTTGCTGCTAATTCTTCCTGCTGCATCTCAGGCGCAGTTTACAGAAGCAATGCTTTTTAATACACCGCACGCAAATCAGCAGATACTCACGGAATCAGATGCCCGGCTTTTTCCGGTTGTGAAGGCGCAGCCCAATCCCGGCAGAGCAATGCTCCGCTCGTTTGTGCTGCCCGGCTGGGGGCAGTACTATGCAGATTCTTCCGATTGGAGACGGGGGCAGTATCACCTTGGGGCCGATCTATTGTTAATCGGAAGTTTGATGTATCTAAGCAGCAATGCTTCAATCCTGCAAAATAATATTTATGCCCATGCACGCAGTTATGCCGGTATTGATCTCAGGTCGGTACCGCGTAATGTTGAACTTGCGGTTGCTTCTTCTAATTCCCTCGCAAGCTACAATGAGGCACAGCTGCGCAGCCGAAACTGGGACAGGCTAATTGACGATGTGCCCGCTAACCGCTGGCAATGGCAGACAGAGGAAAGCAGGGGTGAGTTCCTGAGGCTTAGAGATCGCAAAGATCGTGCTGAGCGGCAGATTCCTGCAGTAGTTACACTTATGGTTGTTAACCGGGTAGTGAGTGGTGTACATGCATTTATTACTGCCCGCAATCAGAGCAGTATTATGGGAAATATGGAAATTGGAATTAGCCTGCCTGAATCAGGAAATGGCAGTGGTTATGAAGCGCGACTTTTGCTACGGTTCTGACAACAGCGTGAACTTGGGGATTCGTATTCGTATGGTGAAATATTAACAGGTCTTTATTAACCTAAACAGCAAGTGCCCAGATATTCTCTGAAAATGGCCTACAACGGCACTCAATACTCCGGCTGGCAGATACAGCCTTCAGATCCTACTATACAGTCGGAAACTGAAAAAGCCCTGAGTTTAGCCCTTCGCACCCATGTTTCGGTTTACGGATCCGGTCGTACGGATGCAGGGGTACATGCGAGGGGGCAGGTTGCACATTTTGATTACGGCCAAATCATTACTGAAGATCAGCTTAAACGACTCAGGCGCAGCCTTAACGGGCTTCTGCCCAACGATATTTATGTGAAAGAAATACGTGCGGTACCGGAACATTTCCATGCACGATTCGATGCCCATTACCGCACCTATCATTATTATTTTTCCGAAAGTCATCAGCCGCTTCATTCAGATACAACAGCTTTTTTTGCGGCCCCGCTGAATGCTGCTGCAATGCATGAAGCAGCATCCTATATACACGGCGACCTAAACTGCCTGTCGTTCACCCCCTTTGATCCGCAGCTGCCGCATCACCGGTGCTGGTTTTTTGAATCACGGTTTCTTCCGCCTGATGCAGATGGCAGGTTTTGCTATGTAATTAGCGCGAACCGCTTTCTCAGGAATCTTGTGCGTTCAATTATGGGTACACTTGTGAGTGTAGGGAAGGGCAGGATTTCACCCGAAGCATTTCTGGAATTGTTTAAAAACCCGGACCGGAATAAAGCCGGAGCGACCGCTCCTGCCAAGGGGCTGGTGCTTCATGAAGTGGGTTATGACGGGCGATGGAAGCTTCCGGGACAGCAGCAGCATGCAGCAAAAAGCTAATTTTCTGTGAGCTTAATAAACCGTCAATAATAGATGGGAAAAGCTTAAAAAAAACTGCCCGACAGAGCTGTCAGGGCAGTGTTTAAAAAATGAGCTCAGTTTCAAAAAAGAACGGTCCGGCCTGTTCAGGGCCGAACCGTTGATGTGTTAATCGGCTTGTGTTAGCCTGAACTGAACTGGTAAAGTGTATTGTACACGTACGGGCCGGCCGCGCTGCATACCCGGAGTAAACCGTATTTTTTGTACAGCATCGATGGCTGCTTCATCAAGCCCGCCACCTGCTGAGCGTACCACTACCGGGCTTCTTACATAGCCCTGCTCATCAATAATAAACTGTACAACTACGCGCCCCTGTATCCCTGCTCTTCTTGCTATTTCAGGGTACACGATTTGGCGTTGAAGTTCGGCCATTCCACCGATGAGTTCCGGCATTTGCTCAACAATTACAAATATTTCGTTTTCATCCTCTTCAGCTTGTGGCGGCGGAGGTGGCGCTGGCTGTGCTGCCAGGGCGTCGTCGAAATCCAGAAAAGCATCAAAATCTATCAGGTTGTCGTCCATAATAATATCATCAGGAACGGAAATCGGTGCGGGTGGCCGGGGTGGCGGAGGTGGTGCCTGCACGATTTCGGTTTGCACGATTTCTTCTATTTCGATGATTTGACGCTCTGTTACTTCAAAATCCATACTTTGCTCAAAACTGATATTAAGTTTAAATATCACTATGAACAGCAGCATGCTAATTACAAGACCTGCCTGTATGCGCACAAAATAACCGTGGTTAATGTTCGCTTCAGGTTTTCTGTTTAAAGGGTTCAGTGACATGATGTTACCTCATTGCGGCTTAGTTCAGGTTCAGGACAGCCAATAGGTGTTTGGAAGTGTGATTAACTGGTATAAATATACTGAATAAATTATAATAATCATATTCAATTTATTGGGTGAGGTTAAAATATCAGGATATTCCTCTGGTTATTTTATGGTAGGAAGCCGGGTTCAAAAAAGTCTGGTTAGAATTAAGAAAGTTCTTGACAAGGGCTTTGTAGTGGTTGTATATTTGGGTCTGTCAACAAAACATTCCTCGGTAGCTCAGTGGCAGAGCAATCGGCTGTTAACCGATCGGTCGCTGGTTCGAATCCAGCCCGGGGAGCTTCAAAAAATCCTTTGCAGTTTTTCTGCAAAGGATTTTTTTTTGCCCGCAAATTGTAGCCGGGAACAATTACAGGCGGGTTCGCAAAGGCACCCAAAAGCTACTGATAAAAAACACACATATATTTATTACATATGTTCCTTTATTAGTATTTTTAGCGCATGAAACGATTTGTCTTAAAGAAAGAACCTGTCAGTAAACCGGAATACGCCATTAACTATGCTTCTTTGCTCAACGAAGCACAGCTTGAAGCGGTAATGCATGATGAGGGCCCCGGCCTTGTAATTGCAGGCGCAGGAACCGGGAAAACAAGAACCCTCATTTACAGGGTAGCGAGGCTTATTGAAGCAGGTGCCGATCCGAACCGCATTTTACTGCTCACCTTCACGCGCCGAGCCGCCCGTGAGATGCTCGATCGTGCTTCATCCGTACTTGATGAGCGCTGCCGTAAGGTTAGGGGAGGTACTTTCCATTTTTATTGCAGTCAGCTGCTGCATCAATATCATGAGCAGGCAGGTTATCCCCAAAATTTCACCATTATTGATACGGCTGATGCTCAGGACCTTCTGCATATGCTCCGGGCTGAGTTTAAGTTCGATAAACTCAAAACCCGATTTCCCAAAAAAAGCACGCTGCAAAACATAATAAGTGCTTCGATAAACCGGCAGCAGAGTTTATATGATATAGTCGAATCTGGTTACGATCAGTTTCTGGGCCACATAGAGCGTATTGAAACTCTTGCTGATGCATACAGGCAGTACAAGGAGCAGCACAGGGTGATGGATTTTGACGATCTGCTTGTTCGCACCATTGAGCTTCTTCAGAATGAAACTGTACTTGAGCAGGTCAGGGGCCGCCATGAGCATGTGCTTGTAGATGAATATCAGGATACCAACGCAATTCAGGCTGAACTTGTACGGCTTTTTACACCTGCTAACGGCAGGGTTATGGTAGTGGGAGATGATGCGCAAAGTATTTATCGTTTCAGAGGCGCAGATCACAAAAACATTATGCGTTTCCCGGACCTTTTTAAGGGCGCAAAACGCATCACCCTGGAAGAAAACTACCGTTCTACAGGCAATATTTTGCAGGTGGCCAACAAGCTGCTGGAGCAGGCCCGTGAAAAGTATGAAAAGAAACTATATTCAATGCGCGAAACCGGCGATTTGCCGGCACTGGTAAAAACTGCCGACACACGCGAGCAGTCCAGGTTTGTCGTGCAGATGATTATGAACCTCAGGGAGCAGGAAATCAGTTTGGGCGAAACCGCAGTGCTTTTTCGTAACAGCCGGGATTCTTTTGACCTTGAAATTGAGCTAAACCGCAGGAAAATTCCTTTCATTAAATATGGCGGTCAAAAGTTTTCAGAGGCTGCTCATATCAAGGATGTTCTTGCACATCTCAGGGTGGTTATAAACCCCGCCGATGCCCTTGCCTGGAATCGGGTGCTTACCCTGATTGACGGAATCGGACCTAAAACGGCGGCCGATCTGCTTAACTGGCTTGAATCGGCAGGAAACCCATATGAGCTGGCTTCAAGCGGTATTTTGAGTGATAAATTTAAGACGGGCTTACTGGGGTTGAGTCAGCTGCTGATTGATCTGAAGCAAAATGAGCTTACTCCGGCTGAAGCCCTCTCACAGATTCACGCGTACTATAAGCCCGTATGTGAGAAAAAATTTGACGATCATCCCAAGAGGCTCAAAGATCTCGAGGCATTTGAGGGAATTGCTGTAAACTACCGCGATTATGCGCAGTTGCTGGAAGAGCTGGCACTCGATCCGATAGAAGCTACTGCGGTGGAAACCGAGCCGGGTAAAGAAGATGAGGCGCCGCTCGTACTATCAACGATTCATTCAGCTAAGGGGCTTGAATGGTCGCATGTTTTTTTGATTCAGTGTCTTGACGGGGTTATTCCTTCCGGGTATTCGGTTGATGACCCTGATGAAATCGACGAGGAGCTACGTCTTTTATATGTAGCGGTAACACGAGCTAAGGATATGCTTTATATCAGCTACCCCGTGCTGCAGCACGGAAGTTTCGGTGATGTTTTCACGAAACCCTCCCGCTTTCTGGAGGGCATGGGCGAGCAGTTGCTCGAACCCTGGCTGCTTGTTGATGAATCGGAACTTCCGGCTGCATCGCTGCCATCAGCTTCAGCAACGGCACTTCCTGCAACGGCGAGGGGAAGCAATGGTCAGGCTGCAGGAGATGAAGCCTGACGATCTAACTGTGCCTGTGCAGCCTTACGCGTAATTCTGAAATATTGCCGGAAAATATCTGCAATCAGCCAGATAATAGGATAAACCGGAATGAAAATGATTAGAGCATAGGTAACCCATTCCGTGTGTTTGCGCCTGTCTTTGTTTGCAAGCAACCCGGCTATACCGGCGAGCCAAAAAACAAAACTCAGGAAAAATAAAATGCTGAAGACAAGGGTCGGGAAAAACCCGAGCTGTTCATAAAATGCGCGTAACATCAGGAAATCAGAATAATGAAGAAAAAAAGCGGATGCGGGGATTCAGAATGCGTCCGAAATGTAAAGCAGGAAAGCCGTATATTATCAGGCTGAATCAAAAACCTTTTGACTCAACACGAAAAGGGTAAATTACCCCCGAACACAGTGAGTCAATACGACCATCAATATAGACGCATCAGCGTAAAAATAAAAAGAATTATGCTCCCCGTAGTATCCATAGTTGGCCGACCTAATGTAGGCAAATCAACGCTATTTAACAGACTTATTGGCCAGCGCAAAGCCATCGTTCACAACTTTTCGGGTGTAACACGCGACCGGCACTACGGTACTTCGTTCTGGAATGATACCGATTTTACCGTTATTGATACCGGAGGATATGTGCCGCAAGATGATGATGTGTTTCTTGCCGCTATTCGTGAACAGGTGCATATTGCCCTTGAGGAATCAGATGCTGTGCTGTTTGTTGTTGATGTTGAAACCGGTATTACTGATCTCGATGAAGCTATGGCTGAAATTCTGCGGACACAGCCAAAACCTGTTTATCTCGTTGTAAATAAGGCAGATAATGAAGAGCGCAGGTGGAACACGGCGGAGTTTTACAGTCTCGGTTTTGAGCATCTTTTCCCGGTATCGTCGGTTAATGGTTCTGGTACGGGGGAACTGCTTGATGCCGTCGTTTCTTCATTGCCCGACCCCCAGCCATACAGTGAAGAGCCTTACCCGAAGCTTGCAATAATCGGCCGGCCCAATGTCGGCAAAAGTAGCTATGTAAACGCACTGCTTAATCACGACCGCTCCATAGTTACTGACGTTGCCGGCACTACACGCGATACCATCAACAGTACATTTGAGTATGAAGGCCGGAAATACCTGCTGATGGATACGGCTGGCTTACGCAAGCGTACCAAAGTAAAGGAAAATATCGAGTTTTACAGCACGGTACGCACCATGCGCAGCCTTATGGAATGCGACGTAGCTGTACTTATGGTTGATGCAACGCAGGGGCTTGAAGCGCAGGATGTGCGCGTGCTTGCCGAAGCCGAACGCTTCAACAAGGGAATTGTAATGGTTGTGAACAAATGGGATTTACTCGAAAAAGACACCAATACCTTCAAATATTATGTTGAAGGCATCCGGCAGAAAGTTCATATGCTAAGTTATGTGCCGATTATTTCGATCTCTGCCCTTAACCGGAAACGTATTTTTGAAGTGCTCCCAATTGTGGATCGCGTGCTTGAAAACCGGAAACGCAAAATTTCAACCTCCGAAATGAATCAGTTCCTGGAGAGGATTAAAAATGAAATGCCGCTTCCGTATGTAAGAGGGCAGCAGCTCAAAATGAACTATGTAACTCAGGTTAAGCAAAACCCGCCTGTTTTTGCTTTTTTCATGAACAAACCAAAGGAATTACCTGTTAATTACCGCAGATACATCGAAAATAAAATCCGTGACACCTTTGATTTTGAAGGTGTACCCATTACAATGGTTTTTAAAGAGAAATAAGGCAATAATGCCTTTTTTGAATTGAAAACCGGAATTACAAATGGTATCTTTGATATTTGCAGCCATTCCGAAAGCTGAGCTTAAATCTGCCTGCTACGGGTGTTTGTTCCCGATTTTCAGCAAAACCTACTGCCGATTTTTTATCCGTTCAACCATTACTAATAATTATGATTGACTACACCCAAAATCTTGATCAGCCGGTACGTAACGCGCTCACCGATAACCATCAGAATGAGCGTAAACTGACTTTTCTTGAGAAACTTTACATTCCGGAAATTCTTAAAGGTATGGCCTATACCTTTAAGCAGATGTTTAAACCGGATGTAACCATGCGTTACCCTGAAGAGCGCTGGGACCCGCCCGCTATTTTCAGAGGGCGTCCGGTTTTGGTTAAAGACAATGGCAAAGAACGCTGTGTTGCCTGTGGCCTTTGTGCCCGCGCATGTCCGCCGCTCGCCATCAGCATGCAGGCCGCTGAAACAGACGACGAAAAAGAACGCTATCCGGAGTTTTTTGAAATAAACATGCTCCGCTGTATTTACTGCGGTTTCTGCGAAGAAGTATGCCCGGAAGAGGCTATCGTGATGAGTAAAGATTACGATCTGGTTTTTCACTCCCGCGGTGATGCCGTTTATGACAAGGAAAAACTCCTGGTTGCCAAAGAAGACCTCAAAGAACGTCTCGACTTTCTGAAAGAATACAAGAACCGTCAGTTCGGACAATTCTGGAATTTCAAAGAAGAAAACAACATTCACTCGGTCCGTAACCGTGATGAAAACTGGGACACAGGTCTTTCCCTTGTTGATATTCTTGAAGCCAAAAACAAGTCGGGCAATAACTGATCATTTCTGAATGGCTTGCGGGCCCTACGAATGGTTCAGAGCCGCAGCCCAACCGGTAATTTTTATTTAAGACCACTTAAGGCCCGGATTTCAGCAGAATTTCCGGGTTTTTTTTTGAAAGGATTTTTAGCGCAACTAAAATGAATACCAATGAACTTTTCAGCCGCCTCACTAATGATGCTGCTTATCTGATTGATGAAGCACAGGCGCTGATGCTCGTGATTGATGTGGTACCGGTTGCTGAAAAGCGCGGCGGCATCGAATCTATGCTTGATATGATTTACCTGATTGACCATGCGCAGCAGACCTACTACCGGCCACTGATTGAAAAAATATTTTCGCTGCCCGATCCCAATGCTGCTACTCAGGACTTCCGAAAAACCGTTGATTATGATGCACAATTGCATGAAAGCCCGGCAGCAGTTCTCAAAAGCATAATTGAAAACCGGAGGAGTTTTGTGGATTACCTTAAAGCCATCGGGCAGGATCACATACTTAAAACCGGGATCATTAACAGCGAAGAGCAAAGCATTGCAGGCCTGTTACAGGAAATGATCGCATTTGAGCGTCAGCAGCTTAAGCTTGTTGCAGAACGCGTGCTTTCCATCGACCGCTCGAAACAAGAGCAAGGAAAACCCGGCCTATGATTTGGTATTTATCAATTGCACTGAGCGTAACGCTTTTGTATGTACTCGTTCGCTTTTTGCTCATTTTTAATGTCGAAAGAAACACCAAGTTCCTGTGGTGGGCGGGGGCGTCACTGTTCTACTTTTTGAGCTCCTCATCCTGGTTGCTGCTCGATTTTAACCTGATCGACGAGCAAACGCTTGACAGGCTGAACCTGATGGGATGGGCTCAGGTTTCCGGCGTAAGCCTGTTGCTTACAGCCCTTAGTATCGAAAACTGGGAAGACCGCCCTCTGGTTGCACGATATCCCTACGCGTTTAATTTTGCCCCGCTGGCCCTGATTCCAGCCTACATTTTGCTCTATCAGACAGTTTACCTGCAGGAAGTGATGATTGGTATTTATGAAGGCGGTGCTATCTTTGTAGCCTTACTGCTCTTCGGCTTATTCACCTCAAAAATGTTTGAGTACATCTATAGCTTTTTGGGAATTGTACTCGTACTCCTAAGTTTCGTCGTATTTTGGTTTCCTGCCGAAACCGTTACCGCTTTCCCGTGGGTGTGGATGCTGATCGCCACAACGGGCGTTCTGATTTTTGTGAGCGGTTATCAGCATGCCGTTAAGCAAATCCGGCTGGAGGAAGCTGAATCTGAGGATTGATTTCCCCCTCTCCGCAGTTTAACAGTTTCCGGAAAGCAATACCCCTAAGCTTTTCCTGTTCAATATAATCCCAATTTTTATTCATCTTAACTTAATTGTTTATGGCACTTTCTAAAGGCGATAAAGCCCCCGGTTTCACTTTAAAAAATTCAGACGGTCAGGAAGTAAGCCTTTCTGACTTCGCAGGTAAGAAGAATGTTGTTGTTCTGTTCTTCCCCCTGGCTTACACATCTGTTTGTACTGATGAACTCTGTCATGTTCGTGATAACCTGAAGCAGTTTGAAACCCTCGATGCCGAAGTACTTGCCATCAGCGTTGACAGCTTCTTTACTCTTAAAGAGTTCAAAAAAGCCCAAAACTATAATTTTCAGCTTCTGAGTGATTTCAACAAGGAAACTGCGAAAGCTTACGGTTGTCTGTACGACGAGTTTTTTGGCATGTACGGCGTAGCCAAACGTTCTGCCTTTGTGGTGGATAAAGAAGGAACCATTCAGTATGCTGAAATTCTCGAGAAAGCATCAGACCTGCCTGATTTTGGCAAGGTTAAAGAAGCCCTGGCCTGATTCACCGGCTGAAATCAAATCAGATTATGAAAAAGCTGCCCTTGTGCAGCTTTTTCTGTTTTTACCGTGAACTGCTGTATTTTGCAGCTACGGTTACCTTCAATCGAAATGGAATTGTGCATGAATATCCTCTACCTCGAACCCTATAGCGGCGGCTCACATAAAGCTTTTATGAAAGGGTTTTGCGAACACTCCCGGCATCAGATTTTCCCGGTGAGCCTCAGCGATATCTCCTGGAAGTGGCGTATGAGCGGCGGCGCTGTGAGTCTTGCTGAAGAAACCCGGCTGGTTCAGGATTCTGTTGATCTCATCTTTGCCAGCTCCATGACCAATCTCCCTGCGTTCATTGCACTCAGCAACCCGCGTTTTGCCCATACCCCCTGCGTGATGTATATGCACGAAAATCAGCTTACCATGCCGCTGCCGCTCGGGGAGGAGCGCGATGAAACCTACTGTTATATTAATTACCTAAGCGCGCTTGTGGCAGATGAGCTTTGGTTCAACTCGAAATTTCACTTCGATGAGTTTTTTACCGCACTGCCTGCTTTTCTGAAAAAATATTCAGACCGTCGCTATCTCGAGCTGGCTGATACCCTAAGAGGGAAAAGCCGGATTGTGCATCCCGGCATCAGTCTGCGGGAGCTTGATTTAAAACCTGCAGAACCGATACGCAAACGTGCACCGGTAATTGTGTGGAATCAGCGGTGGGAGTATGACCGCAATCCGGAAATGTTCAACCGCATCATCAGCCGGCTTGATGATGCAGAGTGCGATTTCGATCTCATTCTTGCCGGGGAGCAGCTTCATAACGAGAGCCGCGACCTCCGCAGCCTGCGCGATCGTTTCGGCGACCGCATTCTGCACTACGGCTATGTTTCGGATCAGCAGAAATATGCAGCCTTGCTGCAGCAGGGGGATATTGTGCTCTCTACATCCCGCTATGAATTCTTTTGTACAGCACTTATGGAAGCCGTTTACTGTGGTTGCCACCCCATGGTACCCCGCGATCTTACGTATCCTGAGCTCATCCCCCAAAGCCTGCATGAGCCGCTGCTTCATGCCCCCGTTTTTTATGATGATGAAGACGATCTCTACCGGAAAATGCGCAGGTTGCTGCTCGGCCGCGTTAAACCACTTCCGGGAAGAACCCTTCGAAATATAAACCGGCACCTCGACTGGTCACGAAACATCAGGGTTCTTGACGATCTGCTCGAAGGCGTAAAAAAGAGAAACAGCATGGCCTGAAACCGGAGTTGCCCCGGTTAGCTGCAGATTACCCATTTGTTAAAGCCTGATGTAGCATCAATGCTTTTTCCTTTTTAATTCGTAAGTTAGGTAATGGATTGTAGCATTCATTTTTATGTTGGTGTTTTTCGTTTCATTCAATCGTGTTTTACTATTGGGTAGATGTTCAAATATCCGGACTGTTATTCGAAACTGCTGAATCGGGGCTTTTGTGCCCTCCGTATCGCTCTCAGTTTAAAGAAAGCATAAATCAGAACGCTTCAGTTCTGCATCATTCGGTTCAAGAAATCTGAGAGACTTCATCCCGTTTCCGGTCGCCCTTTTGCGGTGAAAGCTGACGGGCGAAATGCTCTGATGATTTTAGTGGCCGACTGATAGCTCAATTCGTTTTTATTCAAAGAAAGCAGTTTTTTATGATGAAATTTTGGTTACGCACAGCAGTGCTGGCTTGTGTTATGGCGATGCCCGCTATGGTTCAGGCTCAGCTTTTTGAAGACATGGAACAGGGAGTTAAAGGCGGATACGCTGCCGCTCCGGTTGATTTAAGTTCCGGAACCTGGTTTTTTAGTGATGCCCTCATTGGCACAGACTCAAACGACCGCAAAAACGGCACCCGTTCTGCACGGATTCGCGCCGGCTTTATTGAAATGAATTTCGATTATCCAAACGGTATGAGCGAGGTTACCTTCTACGCCGCTAATTCCGGATTTGCCAACGATACCGGCGGTGTAGTGCAGGTCAGCGTTTCCACCAACGGCGGCTCTACATGGCAACCGGTGGGTCCGGCCTTCACTCTTAGCAATACCCTCGAGCAGTACACCGTAACCCAGAACATTCCCGGCAATGTGCGTCTGCGTTTTGATCGCACCGCCGGAAACCGCATCAACGTGGATGATGTGCTCATCACCGATTATGTACAGGAAACCGAAGAGCCGGTACTTGTGGTGCGTATCAACGATGCGCCTTTCCAGAGCGGCGGCACCTTCGATTTCGGAACCACTACCGGCAGCGGCTCCGCAAACCTGCGCCTGCGCAACGAAGGGCAGACCCCGCTCGAAATCACCAATGCCAGCGTTCAGGGTGATGCGTTCTCGATTGAAGGCGACCTGAATGTTACCCTCGGAAATCTGGAAACGGCCACGGTAAGCATCGTCTTTGATGCTCCCGAAAACGGCGTTTATTCGGGCAGCCTCAGCTTCGAAACCAACGACCCTGAGCAGCCGGCTTTCACAATAAACCTCTCGGCCGAAACCCTCGATACCTCAGAGCCGCTTCCGATAGCGGTTGCCCGCAGCCTGCCGCAGGGCACGGTCGTTACCGTTGCCGGTCGGGTTACTGTAGCCGATCAGTTTGCAGGCCCGGTCTATTTTCAGGATGAAACCGGCGGTATTGCCTGGTACAGCGACGAAATTATGAGGCAGGATTACCTCGTAGGCGCTATCATAGGCGATTCGCTCGTCGTAACCGGACAGATCGGTAATTTCAATCAGCTGCTTCAGGTAATCAATCATACCTCGTTTGAAGTATTTAATGAAGCCAACGATGAAGTCGAGCCTGCCGACATCACCCTTGCACAGCTCAACAGCGGTGATTTTGAAGGGCAGCTTGTACGGCTCACCGATGTTACCTTCACCAACTCGGGCGTATTTTCCGGCGGCACGAACTATACCATTACCGACGGCACGGCTGAGTCGCAGCTGCGGGTCGATAACTTCACCAACATCCCTGGTGCGCTTATCCCCAACAGTTTAACTGAAATTACCGGGGTAGCCGGCCGTTTCCTTGCCAATCAGCAGATTCTGCCGCGTTTCCGCAGCGATATCCGCTCTACAGTCGGACCCATCATTGCAACTGCTCCGCCTTACACGGTTACGACTACGGCCAACTCCATCACCCTCGAATGGGAAACGGAAGCGCCGGGGCACACGGAAGTCCGCTACGGACTCACCTCATCCCTCGAACTGGGCACCATCGTTGATGAGACCCCGAAAACCTTCCACAGTGTTACTATCGACGGGCTTTGGTATGCCGAAACCTTCGAGTTTGAGCTGCGCTCTGCTGCAGGTCAGGATACAAGCGTAACGTCCCGCTATCTCAGCTCCACCGCCTCCCCCGCAGGATCAACCGGGGAGATCATCGCGCTGTTTAATCAGAGCGTTGCGCATGAGCTGGCCCTGTTCACCGAAGCACAGCAGAACGTTAATTTTGCTGACCGCCTCATTGAGTTTATCAATGCTGCCGAAGTTTCAGCCGAATTTGCCTTCTACTCCATCAGCGGTGCGGCAGGCAACGCCATCGGCGACGCCATCATCGCTGCGCATCAGCGCGGAGTGCAGGTTCGCGTGATCGGCTCCAATCATACCGGCAATACCAACGCGGTCATCACCCGTATGCAAAATGCAGGTGTACCGGCTGTGCAGGCCAACAGCATCGAGCAGATGCACAACAAATTTGCCGTGATTGATGCCTTCCATCAGGATTATCACAAAACCTGGGTCGTTACCAGTTCCTGGAATGCCACCGACGACGGCACCAATAATCAGTTCCAGAACATGCTCAACATTCAGGATGTGGCCCTCGCCCGTTCCTACTGGCGTGAGTTCAACCAGATGTGGGGGGCCGAGTCCGGCGCGTTTCGCCCGAATCAGGCGCGATTCAGTGCTGATAAGAAGGTTGTGAACGCGTCCTCTTTCTGGATTGGCGAAGACCAAACCTATGTGCAGCTGTACTTTAGCCCGCAGGGCAGCACCGAGGCGCAGATCAACCGCACCCTGGCTACGGCACAGGAAAGCATCGATCTGAACCTGAACCTGATTACCCGCCGGCCGATTTCCAACACCATGCTTTCGCGCTTCAATCAGGGCGTGAACGTTCGCGGTGTAATCGGGCAGATAGCGGGGCAGGGCAGCGAGTGGGATTACCTCAGCGGCTGGGCCGATGTGCACCATCTGCCGCAGGGCGAGTTCGGCCTGCTTCACCACAAGACCGCGATAGTTGACGGCGAACAAGCCGGCAGCAATGCAACGGTCATCACCGGCTCACACAACTGGTCGGCCAACGCCAACTTCTCAAATGATGAAAACACCCTCATCATCCGCAGCAGCCGTCTGGCTAACGAATACTTCCAGGAGTTCGCAGCCCGCTACTGGCAGGCCGGCGGGGAAGATACCTTCAACGTTCCGGTGAATATCGACGACACCGGTTATGAAGTTCCGATGGTGGCATCCCTCTCCCAGAACTATCCGAACCCGTTCAACCCTACAACGAACCTCAGTTTTGAGCTTCCGAATCAGGAGCAGGTTACGATAAATGTGTACGACATCACCGGTCGGGTGGTCGCAACCCTGGTGCGCAATGAAAGCATGAGCGCGGGCAGGCACACCGTAAGCTTCGATGCCTCACGGCTGGCAAGCGGCGTGTACCTGTACAGCATGCAGCTGGGCAGCGGTCAGCAGTTTACCCGTAAAATGACGCTCATCAAATAAGCGTAAGCCTCAGTTATTTTCTCCAAACCAAAAGGGACGCGACTGAATCGCGTCCCTTTTGGTTTCCTGATTTTTTAATTTTCGGATGAAGGCTGCTGTGCCCCATCTGCTTATCCGGTCAAAAACAATTTTATGTATGATTAATTTTGATGATGATGATGACGACGATGATGACTTCGGTTTTGATGATGATGAAACCTGGGATGACTACGACGACGGTTTCAGCGACGTAAGCATTCAGCAGGGAAACTTCAACTGCAGCTTCTGCGGGGCTGCCAACCATACGTTTATCGACCCGAGCCAGGGCATGGAACAGGAGTATGTTGAAGACTGCCAGACCTGCTGCGCCCCCAACCTGCTGCGCGTAAACTGGCAGGATGACCTCAGCGCCTGGACCATGGAAAGCGGGGAAGAATGATGTGATGCCGGTTTGTCAGCAGAAAATCTTTATCCCCGTTAAATGCTGCTCAGGTGGTCGTAGTAATTCTCCAGCGTCCGGTCAACCGTTATGCCGCTTTCCACTGCGGCCTCATATTCACGCATGAAAAGATCAAACGAGCGAACTCCAATGAGAGCACCAAGTACATGATGGGTTATTAATTCTTCATCGTAGTAGCTGAGCTCTTCTTTCAGAAAATCAACTCCCCGCTCATATTCATGAAGCATACAGAAGCACCCAAAAATGATCTTAACAAGGGTTTCATAGGGACTAACTTCACTGATAATGATGCGCCTGCCGGTCTGCCGCTCAGGTTTTTTTAGTTTCCTCAGCATTTCAGTACCGATGCTGATTGTTATTTCGCTAAGCTCTGTGTTATTAATGGTATAGACAAACTCCTGGATCAGCGACATCCTTCTGTCAGCAGATGCCATTGTGTTCATGAGCAGCAGTTCCAGCCCCTCCCGTATATAATCGCTCCACGGCATGCTGCCCCGCATTAAGCTCAGCACAAGTCCGAAAAAAGCCACGTTGCTGAAATTAATGGCTTCAAAAGGTTCATCTGAGGCGAAAAGTTTGGCTTCATAGCGGGCAGTCCACATCAGCTCGTACAGGCTAAGGGCCGCGTCGGCAGCTGTTTTCCGGTCTTCTCCGGTTACCCCCGCATGTGCCTGCAGGGCCTTCACAAAGCTGATTACCGGCAGCCGCCATTGTGACCGGTTTTTTTTGTTTACGCTACCGTTCGGGCGGATATACAACCCGTTATAAGCACGGTCCACAAACGTATCAATTTGTATTGCGAGCTCCTTCACCCCCGGTATTTTTGCGTACGCCTTCTTTGGTTTCTTCCAGTCTTCCGGATTTTTGATGAGCTCGTCGATCTTGTTTTCTTCCCGCTGCGCCTTGGGCACGGCTTTGTACAGCTCCTTCAGGATTAACCTAAGCGAATCGTCGCTGTATCCTGCTATAATTTCGTTCAGCTCTTTTATGGTCATGGGTGTTTCTTGTTTTTACTGTGTTTAGGGTGTGCGGTAATCAACAGAAAGAAAGGTGTTTTTGCGGGGGGATGGGTTTCTGCCCCGAACAAGCTTCCGGGATTATACCTGCCTCAGTAAAAATCCCGGTTTAAATCATCGGTCTCCCGAACGGCTGACCTCGTTTGGGAAGCTTTTTGTGGGGCTGAAGCGCGCTCGTCATCATCCGTTATTCCGTTCAGCTTTAGCTCATTTACCACTTCCTTCCAAACCGCAACCGGAACGACTGCATCGGTGATTTCTCCGTTTTGATCGGAAATATAACGGATGTTTTTGAGTTCCTGTTTCAAATCGTATCCCATTTTTTGGGTCAGTCTGAGGGTTAGGGTGTCGGGTTGTAAATATGCGCCATCACTTTATAAAGCTGCTCCGAATCCTGGCGCAGGGCTTCCGGTCGGGTGAAGTAAAGCTCTGAAAGCACGGCAAAAAACTCGTGCAGGTCTTCCGCGCCGTAGGGATCGACCGAAGGCAGCCGCCGCGGATTCCGGCTGAAGGCCTCAAACTTGCGGGCCATCACAACCGCCCATTCGGTTTCGGAGTTGCCGTTGAGCACCCGCTCGGTTTCGAGCGAAATGCCGAGCTCATCATCAAGCTGATGCGCAAATTCGTGAATTACGAGGTTATCCTCAGAGCCGGTTTGCAGGTGCCGCTCGATTTCATTCCAGGCCAGTACGAGGCTGCCGAACTCCCACGACTCGCCAAAGCGCCGCTCATGGCCCGTAGTTACGATGCCGGCTTCGTCGTAATCCTCAACCGGCGCAATGTAAGGTTTCGGGTAAACGAGGATGGACGTCAGCGCCGGGAAATAGTCCGAAGCCTCGCCCAGCAGCATTAGGGCTGCGTAGCCGGCTATTACGAGCTTCATCTGCTCTGTAAGCGCAATGCCGCCGCAGGCTTCGAAAGTTTTTTCCTCAAGCATCACTCTTGTTTTTCCGCACAGAAGCTTAAATTGATCTTCAGACAGCCGCTGCACTTCCGGCAGCCCGCGCAGTACCTCAGCCTGCTTCGGTGAAAGCCCTTCCTCCAGCCAGCGCCCGCGTCGGTTGAAAAGAAATCGGAACATCGGCAGTGGGGTTAGGTTTTCTGAGTAGGGGAGATGCCCGGCGTTGTCCGTCCACCGGATGCCGACAATGATGCTGCCCGGATCAGCGGGCCGGCAGCCAGAGCGTAGCGCCGGAACTTAGGGTGATGTCATCAACATGGCCGGCTTCGTTTTCCTCATGCGACACAAAGTGCAGGTGCATGTTGGTGCTGTGATGCGTAAAAATACCGTGATGACTGTCGGAGTAGAAGCCAAGCACCTCAACCGGAATGTTAGTGAGCACACCGTGCGGACCGGTAACCATGTGCTTTTCGTGCGTATGAACCGGGTCGTCTTCGGGCCAGTCGATAACATGCCACACAAGCTCGGCAGCAGTACCGGTGAGGCCAAACGGGAAGGGCTGACGGGTGTCGAGCCCGAAAGTTTCAGCCTGAAGTGCTGCAAAAGTTTCCAGCTGTGCAAAGGTTCGAACGGAATCTGCGACGGGAAAGCCCTGCCAGTCTTCTACCTCAGCCCAAACCATAAAGGCGGCAGCTTCATCCTTCAAGTCAATGATAACGGCTTCATCACCCACGGCCCGGTTGCTGAATGAGGTGCCCCGCAGAATCAGAATTTCTCCCTTCAGGTTTTCAAAAGCACCGAGCGCGTAAACGTTGGGGTTCAGGTCGAAACCGTTAAAGTGCAGATGAGCGCTCAGGTTGTTCTGCCGCATGATATTGCGCAGGGCACCGGCGAATTCAACCTGCGGCGACCAGGATGTGAAGGTGTAACGCTCGGCGCTAACGTTTTCGGGTTCAGTCTGTGGGGAGTCCTGCGCTGAATTAGTGCAGCCCGAAAGCATGAAAATGCCAAGGCCGGTCAGAATGGCAGAAAACAGGGCAGTGTTTACAAAATTCATATTGATTAATCAAAAATATAGTTGAGAAGTCTCAAAATGGTGGGGGGCCGTCTTCGTCGGGAAGGCGATCGGGACCGGAGGGGAAAACGGGCGGCCTTTTGGAGGTTCCGGGCTCAGAGGGCGGAATTATGGTATCGCTTTCTTCTTCATCCTCAAAAGGAGGGATAGAGCCGCTGTTACCCCGGTCTTCGGAGCCGCCATCGTTGCCAGGTGCGGCATTGTTGTAGGAGGCAAAGTTTTCAAAGCGCGCGTATTGCTCTACAAACTGAAGTTTTACGGTCCCGACCGGACCGTTTCGCTGTTTGCCAATAATTACTTCCGCAACGCCTTCGGTACTTTGCCCTTCTTCGTCGGTCGTTATTTTATAGTAGCTCGGGCGGTAGAGAAAACAGACAACGTCGGCATCCTGCTCAATACTGCCGGATTCCCGAAGGTCACTCAGCATGGGCCGCTTGCTTCCGCCTCGGGTTTCAACTGCGCGGCTAAGCTGCGAGAGTGCAATAACAGGCACGTCAAGTTCTTTTGCAAGGCTTTTGAGGCCGCGGGAGATGGTGGCGATTTCCTGCTCACGGTTGGAGTTGCGGTCGTTTGTATTACCGCGCATAAGCTGCAGGTAATCGATGATGATCAGATCGATATCGTGCTCGCTTTTCAGCCGCCGGCACTTGGAGCGTAGTTCGAGAACGCTGAGGGCCGGGGTGTCATCAATAAAAATTTTGGCCTTGAACAGCCGGCTTGCCGCATCAATCAGCAGCTTGAAATCATTATCCGTGAGGCGGCCGGTTCGGGCATCCTGCGCGTTCACGCGGCCTTCCATGGTGAGCAGGCGCTGAACCAGCTGTTGTGACGACATCTCCAGACTAAACAGCGCAACAGCAGCCCGTTTTTCGGCCACCGGAAACAAAGCTGCATTGCGGGCTACAGTAAGTACAAACGCAGTTTTTCCCATAGAGGGCCGTGCTGCAATAATTACCATATCCCCGCGCTGCCAGCCTGCGGTCCATTTATCGATATCGGTACCGGAGGGTACGCCGGTGATGCCGCCTTTTTGCCCGCGGATATCCTCAAGGTGCTGAAGTGTTTTTTTGAGGATATCACTCATGTTGTTCGATTCGGCACCGCGCTTGGCGTTGGCAAGCTCGTAAATTGTTCGCTCGGCCTTGTCGAGCATGTCGTAGGGATCCGTGCCGGGGTCGTACGACTCTTTTACTACCTCAGTAAAGGTCCCGATGATGGTTCGCTTGATGGCCTTTTCAGTCAGAATCTGGCAGTGATACTCAATATTCGCGGCTGAACTCACAGAGCGGGTAAGTTCCCCCAAATAGGCAGGACCGCCGATTTCATCCAGCAGTTTGCGGTCGCGTAGCTCGCTTTCCACGGTAATGAGGTCGAGGGGATTGCTTTTTTCGTATAGCTCCTGCATTACCTCGAAAACATGTCGGTGCCCTTTTCGGTAGAAATCAGATGGCTGTAAAAGCTCGAGAGCCTGGGTTGCCGCTTCATGTTCAATCAGCATGCCGCCAAGAACGGCCTGCTCGATTTCGATGGCCTGCGGGGGGAGAATGCCGCCCTCAGAATAAGATACCGGCGGACCATCCTGCCCGCGGGGGCCGGAGTAGTTGCCGGAATTGTTGTTGTAACCGTTACTCATATATTTGGGAGAAAGGCCGGGTTAAAACCGGTGAAGATCGAAAAGGTGAATGCGGTGGTCTATGATTGCAGGTAGGGGAGGAGTACCGGCTCACAGCCGAGGATATCGTAGCGCTGACGCAGTTTCTGAACGTCTTCCCAGGTGTCGCGTTTGAGGTGCTTGTTGCGCAGCAGGGCCGCCGGATGATAGGTTACCATCAGTTCGGCACCACGGTAGGGATGAAAAGTGCCGCGCATATCTTTGAGCGCAGTTGTGGTGTTGAGCAGTGTTTGCGCCGATATAAGACCCAGACACAAAATGAGTTTGGGCTGAATCAGGTCAATCTGCCGCTCGAGGAAGGGCAGGCTTCGGGCGCGCTCTTCGGCGGTGGGGTTACGGTTGTCCGGCGGGCGATGCTTCAGGATATTGGCGATGTAAATCTGACTCCGGTCCACTTTTATCGCGGCCAGAATTTTAGTGAGCAGGTTACCGGATGCGCCCACAAAAGGCTCACCCAATTCATCCTCCTTTGCACCGGGCGCTTCGCCGATTAGCATCAGATCGGCCTTTGGGTTTCCTTTCCCGAATACAAGGCGGGTGCCGGTAAGATCGGTACGAAGCACTGCTGCTGCTTCACACAATTCGCGAAGCGCATCAAGGGTTTTACAGTCCTGCAGGGATTGGATCAAAGTATCAGCTTTTGTTTCAGTTGGGTGTTGTTGGTCGGGTGAAGCCTCCACCGGATTTGGCTGTGACGAGCCGGCAGCAGCAGCCGGATTACCGGATGCTACAATTTTAGCCGGGCTTTCCTGTAGCGGAAGGGCTGCAGAACCCGTAACTGCCGGTAAGGGGATATCACCTACGGGTGCGTAAACCTCATGCTGAGCTTTCAGAAAAGCTTCAACCTTCTTAAAAAGTTCTTCTGGCGTCAAGGGTTGCTGTTCTGACATCTCGTTAGGTGTAAGATGTTGATATATATTGTTTTGCGGAATGGCCGAAAAGGCGGATGCCGAACCTCAAATATAGGGTAAGCACGTCGCTTTATAAAACTTCAATTCGGGTATAAGCAGAAGCGTCAAAATTCCTGAAACCGATCGCGTTCACTCTTAGCGCTCACTGAAGGCAGCATCAATCTCAAAAAGGCCCTGAATGAAGCTGTCCGGCGTGTTTGGGGGCAGACTGTAATAAAAAGGAGTATGCCAGCCTCCATTGTTAAACAACTGAGGTGATTCACCATTGAACCCCTCGCTGCTGTGCCTGAAACCCGCTGAGGCCATGATTGCGGCAGGTGCGGCCAAGTCCCAGAAAGCCGTGCGGCGATAGCTCACAAAACCTTCCGACATTCCGAAAAGCGGACCAACCATATCAACCATCCCCGGCAGATATTTGGCCCGGGTTACGCCAAGTTTTTTGACACGCTCACGTATTTCTTCCGCATAGCTTTTTATAAAAATCCGGGAAGCAGGTCCCCACTCAGTCAGTTTTGGGTACAGCCTTTCCGGATTTCGCTGATTTTTTTCCAGCCCGGCACCAAAGCCCTTCCATCCGTAAAGCATGGTGTCGGTTTCAGGCCGGTAATGCATCCCCAAAACAGGCTGACCCTCATATACGAGGCCGGCAAGCAGATAGTAATCTTTGCCACCCTTCACAAATGAGTTTGTTCCGTCGATTGGGTCAAGGTACCAAACCAAACCGCTGCCGGCAGGGTAGCTTTTTACTTCATCTTCTTCGCCAACGATAGGCTCAGCGGGAAAGCGTTTTTCAATTGCTTCCCGCAAAAAAGTGTTTGCCCAAATATCGGCAGTAGTTACCGGGCTTTCGTCAGCTTTATAGCGAACTTCGGCCTGCCCCATTTTTCTCATATGCATCACATGCAGCCCGGCTTCACGGATGTCAGTTTTAAGGGCTTTAAATCGTTGTTCGAGTTCGGCAGATGAAATTGAGGTGCTCAAAATGAATAGCGTTTTTTATTAAAAAAAGAAGGTGGGAAATTGAATAAATGCCTGCAATCAAACGATAAGGGGAAAAATATAGTTATTTTAGTATGTCGATACGACAGAAAATATTGCTTGCGTGAATCACATGGATTAAAAGCAAAATACAGACTAAACGACACTTAAATACCGGAGTTAATTTATGGAATCAAATAAAGTAAGTGAAGCCTTTAACAATGTGCTTGATAAGGCAGGATACGACGAGAGAGTTCAGCAGCTGTCTGACGAAAAAGAACGCCTTGAGCGCGAGCTTTACAAAGAATACCGCAACGCCCGGCGATACGTGCGAACGCACCCCGAACAGGGCGTTGGCCTTGCCGTTTTAGGCGGTGTTATTATTGGTTTTCTCGTAGCCAAACTTTTTGACTAAGTTTAATTTCCCGACACTGAGCGGTCTTTGGTTTCTAAAGCCGAAGACCGCTTTCTTTTTTGTATATTTCTTCCCTTCAAAACGGCAGTTTGCCACAGCTGCCAAAACTTTGTTTTTAAATTAAACCGATGTCTACCAAAGAATTAAGCTATACTTCTGATTTTATCAAAAAACAATTTTCGCGGCTCGACGAGCTGAGGAGGTATCTTTGACTACGATCACAGAAAACTCCGGATTGCAGAGATAGAGCAAAACACACAAGCTCCTGATTTTTGGGACGATCCCGCGAAAGCCCAACAGGTGATGAAAGAACTCACCAATGAGAAATCCTGGATTCAGTCGTGGGATGCCCTTGATGAGCAACGTGAAAATATTGGTGTTTACCGGGAGATGCTTGCCGAAGGCGAACCCGTTGTTGAGGAAATCGAAAAAGAGATCAAAACCCTGATTGCTGGCATCGACGAGCTGGAATTCCGGAATATGCTTCAGCATGAAGACGACCGCAGGGATGCCCTCATCACCATAAATCCTGGTGCGGGTGGTACTGAGAGTCAGGACTGGGCCAACATGCTCTACCGCATGTACACACGCTGGGCAGACAAGGCCGGTTTCTCGGTATCAACTGTTGAATATCAGCACGGAGAGGTGGCAGGTATCAAAAGTGCATCTATTGAGGTTAAGGGTGATTTCGCTTACGGCTACCTGAAAGCTGAAAACGGCGTTCACCGGCTCGTACGGATTTCACCCTTCGATTCAAATGCCCGCAGGCACACTTCGTTTTGCTCGGTATTCATCTACCCAATTATTGATGATACTATCGAAATTGATCTGAACCCGGCTGATATTGAATTACAGCGCTTTCATTCCTCCGGCGCGGGGGGGCAGAATGTGAACAAGGTTGAAACCGGCGTGCGCCTGGTCTGGACCGGCAAACTCAGCGATGGCACTGAGCCGCGCGTAGTTGCGGAGTGTCAGCAGGAGAGGAGTCAGCTGCAAAACCGTGAAAAAGCCCTTCAGTTGCTCAAATCGCGCATATATACGCTCGAAAAGGAAATCAAAGACGCTCAGCGCAGCGCCCTTGAGGGTACAAAAAAAGCCAATGAATGGGGCTCGCAAATTCGCTCTTATGTGATGCATCCTTACAATATGGTTAAGGATCACCGCACCAATCACGAAACTTCCAATGTGGATGCCGTGATGGAAGGCGACCTTGATGCTTTAATCAAAGCTTTTCTGATGAGCGAATCGAAGTAATTTTTTAAACGGACCGGATGCAGGCATCCGGTCCGTTTTTTTCTTTTCTCCCCTTTTGGTTACGGGTGTTCCGGGGCAAATCTCAACTATTGAAATTAATGACACAATTTGACTTTTTGGTGATAGGCAGCGGCAGTGCCGGACTTTCATTTGCACTTGAAGTCGCAGATAAGGGCACGGTCGGCATCATCACAAAAAAAGAACGGGCCGAATCGAACACCAACTATGCACAGGGCGGTATTGCATCAGTGCTTGATACAGCTGACAGCTATGAAAAGCACGTGGAAGATACCCTCGTTGCCGGAGCCGATCTTTGTGACCGGCAGGTTGTTGAAGAAATTGTAAAAAGCGGCCCCGATACCATCCGGAAACTTATTGCCATGGGGGCCGAATTCACAAAGCGGGAGGGAGAACTGCACCTTGTGCGGGAAGGCGGCCACAGCCATAACCGCATCATCCATGCCGACGACATGACCGGCCGCGAGATTGAGCGCGTGCTGCTTGCAAAGGCAGACGAGCACCCCAATATCACTATTCTGGAGCATCACTTTGCCGTTGAGCTGATTACCGAGCATCACCTCGGTATGAAAGTGACCAAATATGTAGATAAAACATGTTTTGGTGCCTACGTGCTTGATACCAATACCGACAAAGTGGAACGGGTGCTGGCACGCGTTACGCTGCTTGCTACCGGGGGTGCGGGGCAGGTTTATCTGCATACAACCAATCCTGAAATTGCGACCGGCGATGGTGTTGCCATGGCATACCGCGCGAAGGCGCGGGTTTCCAATATGGAGTTTATTCAGTTTCACCCCACCTCGCTGTGGCACCCGGAGGCCGATTCCTTTCTCATCTCTGAAGCCGTGCGCGGGCACGGAGCCATCCTCCGGAATACCGACGGCGAAGCGTTTATGGCACAGTACGACCCCCGTAAAGAGCTTGCCCCGCGCGATATTGTTGCACGTGCTATTGATGATCAGCTAAAAAAACGCGGTGATGAGTACGTACTGCTTGATGTACGCCATCTGGGAGAGGCCGAACTCCGAAAGACCTTCCCCAATATTTTCAGCAAATGCCTCGAACACAATATGAATATGGCTGCGGATCTGATCCCCATTGTGCCGGCCGCGCATTACATGTGCGGCGGGGTATGGACCGATATTAACGGGCAAACGACCATTAACAATTTGTTCGCAGCGGGTGAAGTGGCCTGTACCGGGCTGCACGGGGCCAACCGTCTTGCTTCAAACAGCCTGCTCGAAGCTCTCGTCGTTGCTGAAAAGGCTGCGAAAGTTGCAGCCGGGGTAATGAAGCGCACTGATTTTCGTACCGATATTCCTGAATGGGATGATTCAGGAACTTTTGATACCGAAGAGTGGGTGCTCGTTTCACACGATAAGCGGGAGCTGCAGCAGATTATGACCGATTACGTGGGTATTGTGCGCAGCGACCTGCGCCTGATGAGGGCTTTTCGCCGGACCCGTTTGCTGCATGAGGAAGTTGAAAGTTTCTATAAAAAATCAAAGATAAGCGTGCCGGTTTGTCAGCTTCGGAATATGATTGCAGTTGCCTATCTCATCATTCGGTCAGCCTTACTTCGCAAAGAAAGCCGCGGCCTGCATTTTACGACCGACTATCCCAATACTAATGAAGTGGCCGAGCACCACAATATACTTTAGGAGGCTCTCAGGATGATTGTCGCAGGCCTTACCGGCGGAATCGGAAGCGGAAAAAGCGAAGTAGCACGTGTCTGGAAAGCGTGCGGCGCTTTTGTGATGGATGCCGACACTACAGCCAAAAGCCTCATGGCAACAGACCCGCTGTTAAGGGAAGGTCTGATTGAAGCCTTCGGCGATGCCGTTTTTTTGCCCGACGGAAGCCTGAACCGGCCGTACCTTGCACAGGAAGCTTTTGAAAAAGGCCGTGTGGAAGATCTGAACCGCCTTGTTCATCCGGCTGTGCACCGCGAAACGGACCGCTTAATCGCTGAGCAGCGGAAGAAAGGTACAGCCGTTTTTGTGAAAGAAGCAGCCCTGCTGCTGAAATATGGCCGGCCTGAAAATCTGGATGTGGTCGTTTTGTGTGAAGCCCCTGAAAAACAACGGCTTGAACGCGTTCAGCAACGTGACGGACTCAGCGCTAAGCACATTTTACAGCGAATGGCCAAACAAGAAGGGCTTTTTGACGCCATCGACCCCGACCGGGATATCATCATTAAAAATAACGGTACACTCGCCGGGCTCCACAAAACTGCGATGCAGGTTTGGGAACAGCTCAGTAGCAGCACAGGCTTAAATCAGCGGGCGTCGTCCACCTCGCCGGATTTGTAAGGGCTCACAATTCCGTATTTTTCAGGGTCATAATCGGCCAGTTTGAAAAAGTAATCCCAGGCAGCTTCGCTTTCCCCTTTCATATTGACCCAGCTGATGTGGCTTTGTTTAATGAGGCCTACTATCCGCTTAGCATAGGTTTTGCGCTCTTCCTCATCCTGAATACGGGGGAGGGCTTCGATCATGAGGTCGAGGTTGTAGCCACAGTCAAAATCTTTCGGTTTTTTCACGGGGATAAACATATGTTTTTGCAGTAAAATGCTGGTTATGTGAATGAGTTGAGCTGTTTCAGGGAGTGCCCGGAAGCCTGCCGGGGATTACACCGTTGTAATAAAACCGCAGTATATCGCGGTAGTTCCAGCCGGCTTCGGCTTTGCCAAGGGCGCCCCACTGGCACAGCCCGATACCGTGCCCTAAACCGCGGCCTTCAAAAATATAGGTTTCCGCGGCCTCTTCCAATCGGAAATGCGTGCTGCGCAGGGCAAGCGTGCCGTAGCGCTGGTTAAAGCGCAACCGAAAAGCGTTGGCGCTGAGGCTTTCGGTCTGTCCGCCTCTTTCAAGGTAAACCGTAGATGCCCGGTGTTCTCCGTTGCCGTTTTCGACACGGATGGCGGCAGCATTGAATTTCTGGTGCAACTCAGTTTTGGGTACCTCAAACCGCCAGCGGTAGTGCGGGGAAGCCGAGCAGCTTGCGAGGTCTTCGGTGCCGCGCAGCCAGGGCAGCGGCCCGCCGCTCCAAACGGTTTCGTTGGCTACGGTGCGGCCGCCGCAGGTGCTGTGGTAAGCCGCCAGAATCAGCTCCCCGCTCCAGCTGAGCACCTCGCCGGCTGTAGAAAGTGCCGCCTGACGAAACCGCGGGCTTTGAATCAGTTCACCCAGATAAACCTGATTCAGTACACTGTCGTTGAGGTCATAATCCGGGCCGGGGGTCCGGCTGTTCCACAGCGCATAGGTCCGGGAGATGACGGCCTGCACCTTAAGGGCTTCAGGGTTGGTGAAATTCATCTCACTGCCCACAACGCTGCCCACGTAATCTTCGAGCGATACATAGTTCACAACGCTAAGCTGACCGTTTTCGGCTGTTATCCGCAGTGAGCCGCGGTAATAGCGCCAGTCGAGCGCCGGGTGAATGACGCGCGAAAGTCCGTTGGCGCTGTTATGCAGTTCGGCCTGCTGCAGCCGGAGCTGCCGGTCACCGATTGTGAGGATCACCGTACTTCCTGAGGCCTCGAGCTGCAAATGTGTGCTCTGAGGGTGAAGGCTGAAGGGAGGCGCATCACCGGTCTGCACGGTAAGCTGACCTTCGTGCGGCCTGATTTGCAGGCTTTGGGCCGGCTGCTGCGAAAAAAGCCGGATTCTGAGTACCGGGTTCCAGCTGAGGTCAATGTAGGGAAGCTCTCCGGTTGTTTCATCGGCTTCGGGTGCGGCTGACTCAGGCAGACCGAGCGGCTCAAAGCGGAAATAATCGTGCCGGCTGATGAAGTCAGGTGTCGGGCTTTCAGCATCAATTTGCGCATCAGGTTTGGCTGGCTTACTTCCGTCGCGCGGCAGGGTACGACGTTCGATTAGCGTGGAGCAGGCCGATCCCCAAACGAGCAGCAGCAACAGCAGCGCGTGCACGGGCAAAATAAACTTCGGCCATGCCTGAGCCCGCATTGTACTCACCGGCCCGCCTGAATACAATTTCCGTGTTTGATAATGGTTTAAAGTTGGTTTTTTTCGGCTCAAGGCGTAAGTTAAATTTATTACAAAGTCTGCCGGTAGGATCCTTTACCGGAAGAAAAAAGACCTTTTGACAATTGATGATTTCCTGGCTGGCTCAGAAAGCCATCCATCGGAAAAAATCCTGAAAGAACAAGATAGAGCAAGTCTTTCTCAGCTAAAACCAAAGGCGCACAAATTTTAAAGCTGTTTTGTTCTTAGAAAATGGCACACCTGATTCAGGCTGTTACGCCGGCCGGAAGTTGTTTTAATCAACCTACAAATTTTGAATGTTATGTGGAAACAATCAATCCTTGAAACCATCGGCAACACGCCGCTCATTAAGCTCCAGAAAGTGGCGGCTAAAACCAAAGCGACCGTGCTGGTTAAAGTCGAGTACTTCAATCCCGGCCAAAGTGTGAAAGATCGCATCGCCGTTAAAATGATTGAAGATGCCGAGGCGAAAGGCCTCATCAAACCCGGGGGAACCATTATTGAAGGAACTTCCGGTAACACGGGTATGGGGCTTGCTCTTGCCGCTGCCGTTAAAGGTTACAAATGTATTTTCACCACCACCGACAAGCAGAGCATGGAAAAGGTAAACCTGCTCCGTGCCCTTGGCGCAGAGGTGCGCATCTGCCCGACCAATGTGGAGCCTGACGACCCTCGCAGCTATTACTCGGTTGCCAAAAGGCTGAGCGAGGAAATTCCCAATTCCTATTATCCGAATCAGTACGACAACCTGAGCAACCGTCAGGCACACTACGAAACAACCGGCCCCGAAATCTGGGAACAAACCGATGGTAAAGTGACGCACTACGTGGCAGGTATGGGCACGGGCGGCACTATAACAGGTACAGCAAAATTCCTGAAAGAGCAGAATTCAAAAATAAAAGTAGTCGGGGTCGATTCCGTCGGTTCTGTCTATCTGTCGTATTTCAAGACACGGGAATTTGACAAAACGCAGATTGCACCATACCTGACAGAAGGTATAGGAGAGGATATTATTCCCGCTAATGTCGATTTTGATTACATCGATGAAGTGATTCAGTGCCCCGATAAGGAGGCCTTTGTAACTACCCGTGATCTCGCACGCAAGGAAGGTATTTTCATCGGCGGCTCCTGCGGGGCGGCCGTTTGGGGTGCGCTCGAGTATGCCCGCATCAATAATCTTGGTGAGAATGATGTGGTGGTTGTAATCCTACCGGACAGCGGAACCCGTTACGTATCAAAGATTTACAACGACGAATGGATGATTCAGAATAACTTCATGGAGCCGCCTTCTTCCCGCGTTGCGGATTTTGTGGTTCGTATGAAGGGTGAAAGCGCCTCAGGCCTGATCGTGGCGCAGGAGCATGAAAAACTTTCGGATGTAATCGACCGCATGAACGAAAGCGGCATTTCTCAGGTGCCCGTAATGGACGGTAATAAATTTACAGGAAGTGTTACCGATTCGATGATTCTTTCCCTTTTAATTCAGGACCCGGGCGCGCGTGGCATGAAAGTTGCCAAACTGATGGACAAACCGTTTCCGGTTGTTGAATACTCAACCCCGTTTCCGGAAGTTACGGCCCTGCTGAATCAGTCGAATCAGGCGGTCGTTGTCCGGATGAAAGACGGCAGCTACGAAATCATCACCCGAAGCGATTTAATCCAGACCCTGTCGGCCTGACCGGATTCCCGAATCCGCCGGAAAACCATCATCCGTTAATTAAACGTACATCAACCCAATCAATCATGGATCAGCAAAAGCAAGGAAAGCAGCAAAAACTTGAAATTGAACTCACCAAAGAGGAAGCCCCCGGCACCTACTCCAATCTCGTGATGATTACACACTCTGCCTCAGAGTTTGTGTTTGATTTTATCGCGGTGATGCCGGGCCTGCCCAAAGCCAAGGTAATGAAGCGCCTCGTGCTCACGCCCGACCATGCCAAGCGGCTTGCCGGTGCGCTGAACGATAACATTAACCGCTACGAAAAGCAGCACGGCACCATCAAAACCAGCGGAAGGCCCGATGTGCCGTTCAACTACCGCGGTCCGCTGCCGGAAGCTTGATTTTTTCAGTTCCCGAAACCCGAAATCACCCCCGGTTTGCATCAGCAGGCCGGGGTTTTTTATTTAGGGTGATGGCGAAGAGGCCTCAGCTCAATTCCTGACCTGACACAGACCTTTAGATGCGGCTTTGCCGGTCACATCACGACTATGGTATTCCCGAAAATGAAGGGTGAGCAGGTTTTTCTCCCCGTATTGCTATTATAACAGAAATTCGGCCCCTGTCAGAAAAACGAGGTGCCGCACCTTTATCCAGCATTAATATCATGCGGACAGAAGAGTGCTCAGTTATAAACCGTTGCACACCTATCAGATTGCTGACAAATACTTTTTGTAAACCCGATGCCGGTCCGGTTCTGCAGCACTCATCTCCCCAAAATCGGGCAATACGGGCTCCATTAGGGGGGAGATTAAAAAGCGGTCAGGAAAATTTGGTCAAAACGGCTTGCCCAAGTTTACCTGAGATTCAGTATTATTATTGCTGATGTTGATAATATTGAATTTAAAATAAACATAATGGCAAAAATGTTTTTTGATGTGAAGCTTCGTCGTTTTTTTGGGGCCGCATTGCTTGTGTTATTCATTCAGTTTCCTGCATCCTTACTGCCGGGTAATTCTGAGCTTTACGGAGTGCCCATGCAGCATTTCAATCCTGATGTTTACGAACGGCTGGATATGGATGTAAGGGTGCAAACTGACGGTTCCCTCCTCATCAAGGAAACCCGCAGGTACAACATCTATTTGTTCCGTGAGTATTTCCCCGCTGACATCATACACGGAAACCATCGGATTTCTGATCTGGAAGTATTCTTCAACGATGAAAAGCTTGAGGAAGCGGAGTCGCAGCCAGCTTTTTCGTATAATCCTGAAGATGATGCTGAAAGCCGCCGGGGTTTTGTTTTAGAGCATCATAATACATTCAAAACACTGATTTTCTTTGGCCGGTTTGGAGAATTTGAACTACGGCTGCGCTACAGAATTGAAGGAGCTGTTGAGAATGCCGGTCGTTTTGCCTTTCTGAACTATACATTTGCAGATGCCAGACCGCGGGGAACTGCGGATAATGAGCTGCGGTGGCCGGTCCGGCGGGACTGGGGAAAAACTTTGGAAATCCGTTTTGAGCAGCAACCGGAAGAAGTACCCTTTGCCCGGCTGTTAGCCGATATGCGCAGGGTGCCGGTAGAATTTGAGCTTACAGAGCAGCCGGAGGTCGTAATGCGGATGCCTCCTTATCCCAATCAACTCTCCCCTACGCAAAGGGCGAGGGTCTTATTCAGTTTTGATGCGGTACCAGACCTGCCCGCAACCGCCGCTCTTTCCAATGTAACAGTGGAGAGCCTGGAGGCAGAGTATGAATCATGGGTGAACCGGTTAGAGGAAGCGCAGCAGCGGGAAGAGCGGCTGGCAGGTAAAAGCAAGCTTTTTATGCCTGCAGGCTGGGTAATGCTGCTGCTTTGTTTGTACACAATATTTTCAAGACGATCCAGGAACAGGAAACGCAAAAAAAAGGTCAAAGAGCTCGATTTTGATCAGGAGCTCACCCTGGCTGATATCCGGAAGCTTCCGGGCGGTGTGGTAAATACACTCTACAGCGTTGATACGCTGCAGCCGCGAAACCGCGTACACAGGCTCACCGGACTCGCTTTGATTGATTTGGCCCGCGCCGGACATATAAAAATGGAAATCTACCTGCCGCAATCTTTTTTATCGGATCCCGACATTATCCCATATTTTCGCGAAAATTCTTTCCGGGAGATGTTGCCTTTCGGAGTCAAAAAGATCATCGAAAATGCACAAATCCGGATTCTTCCCCTCGAAGACAAGCAGGAAGAAACAATCAGGCCCTGGCATAAGGTGCTGCTCGCCTACATCAGAAACCGTTGCAAGGGGGAAGCAATCGAACTGAAAGCACTTTTTCCGACCAAGACCAAACTGCAGGAGCTTAGGAAGACCGGCAATGATGGGGAGAAACAAGCTGAGGAATTGCGTAATGTCCTTAAAATGCTGAAAGAAACCCTGCGGGAAACTTTCTTCGAAGACCTGGAGGATGGTCTGGGGCTTTTTGAAGAGAAGCGAAACTCGGTTTACATTTGCCTGATTGCACTGCTTGTGTCTGTCTATTTCATGGCCCTTGAGTCATTTATGGGCCTTTTTCTGTTTGTTTTTGCAGCCCCGGCACTGCTCTTTGCCCTCCTGAACCGTTATGAGTTAACGGCTGAAGGCTTGCGCTACAGTAAAAAAATTCGTGAGCACATCAACTGGCTTCGGAAAAACGGAATACCTGCTGATGAATCTGAAAACCCTGCCGATCTGGTGACCGATTTCATGGTACTGAACTGGCCGCAACTTTACAGCGAGCTTCATAACCGGCCTGATTACCCTATTTTTGCAAAATCGCCGAAGCATGCTAAGCTGGTACTGCAAAAAACAGAAAACATCAGTTTTGGTCCCGAACCCGATATTGAACTCGACCGGGTTTTGCATTACAGCAATTACGTTATGCAGGATACTTGCCTGCGAAGCTTCATGCATTATGTGGATTTCGTGGCATCTGACCCCGGATTCTTCAGGAATGTTTACAAAGGTCAGGTTAAGAAAAAAAAATATGACTGATACAGCTGCCGGAGTAACAAAACTGACCTGCCTGACTTCTGGAACTCGCCTGCTTTCCGGTCAGACTCCTGCCTAATGCCGATTTCAAAAGAACCAGTCGTTTAAATGTGCTTCTGGTTCTTTTGCCATTTTGCCTAATTACTGTCCGCTAATGTCGGATGTTTTGGCAGAGGTGCGGTCTGCTGCCCGATAATCACCTGGATGTTTGAGGTGCATCACCAAACCTGTTATGGCCATGATGGCTTTGATGATGTTACTCACCAGTCAGACCCATTATGCGGAAAAGCTGAAATTATGGATGATGGCCGGGTTTCGATGCGTGGGAAGCAATTGAAAATATACGCCGCAGATACGGTATCTGATTTACCGTCCGGAACGCAGTTTGAAATTGAATACCCGGCACTCGTCTGATAAAGGTCCTTATAAAGTACGTTTACTGACAAGCTTATCGGGTTGCCTGTTCTCAGCGGATAGGGCTGTACCAATGAATGGATTACAGATGGTGTACGTGATTTATAGGGGAACTTAACACCTGTAATATTAACATGATAAAAAGGGATGTGGCCTGTTTTTCCTGCCCATATTATTTCTCTGTCGGGAAGTTTAAATCCGGCCCATGCGATTGGTTTCTTGCCCGTGAGTGCAAGTACGCTCTCCGGAAGGGGCATCTCATCTGCATTCCGTTGGTATTTCTGAAAAACAATCATTCAATAAATATTTTGAATGATTGAATATTGCCGTATATTAGGCCGAATCAAAAAGCCTATGAAAACATCACAACTCAAAAAACAGCTTTACTCGGAGTCAGCTTCTTTAACCAAGGCGCTGGGGAATCCGCTGCGTCTGGAGATTCTGGACCTGCTTGCGCAGGGTCCGGTATCGGTTGAGTACGTTGCCGGGCATACCGGCCTGAGTGTGGCAAATACTTCGGCCCACCTGCAGGTGCTTCGTAAGGCGCGGCTGGTGAGTGCTGACAAAGACGGGAAGCAGGTTTTTTACCAGCTTGCTGATGCCGGTATGCTTCAGCTCCTCTGCCTGCTTCGCTCCACGGCGGCGCGGCAAAATGCTGAAATCGGGAGGCTGCTCGACGCCTACCGGGCTGAAAAAAACAGCAGCAATCAGGTTTCGTTTGAGGAAATTTCCCAAAAGCTGAACAGCGGCGAAATCCTGCTGCTTGATGTGCGCCCAGCCGAAGAATTTCAGATTGCGCGCCTGCCCGGTGCCATTTCAATCCCCGTGCGGGAGCTGAAAGCGCGCATGGCGGAGCTACCCGCCGACCGCGAGATCATCACCTACTGCCGGGGCGAGTTCTGCCTGATGGCTGACGAAGCCGTTGAGCTGCTTCGGGCAAACGGCTTCAGAGCCCGGCGCATGGAAAAGGGGCTGCCCGAGTGGGAGCAAAGTCAGGTTGCTGAGTAAGAACTTTTTTTAACCAAAATATTACTACATAGTCATATATTCTATGAATTATCAGGAATCAACATCACCTTTTACCCTTCACCGCTGGCCTGGTGTTACAGCTTTACTGCTGCTCATCGCAGCCCTGCTGCTGATGCCCAAACAGCTCAGCGCGCAGCAGCAGCTGGATTTGTCGCTGGAGCAGGCGCTTGAGCTGGCTGCTGAAAGCAACCGCGATATCCGCATGAAGCAGCACGAGCAGCAGGCCGCGCGGGCGCAGTTTCGTCAGTCAAATGCGGTGTTTCTGCCTTCGGTTTCCCTCGAGTATCAGGCGCTTTCAACCGACGATCCGCTAAATGTTTTCGGCTTTAAGCTGAAACAGCAGCAGGTAACAGCGCAGGATTTTGATCCGACCCGGCTCAATGATCCCGGTGCTTACGAAAACTTCTCGGCGCGGCTTATGGTGCAGCAGCCGGTTTTTAATCCGGACATGATTCAGGCAAGGCGCGCTGCCCGCACGCAGTATGAGGCCGCCGGCTATATGGTGCAGGGCACCGCCGCTATGACCGCCTACCGGGTGAAGCAGGCCTATTTCGAGCTTGTGCTGTACCGCGAAGTACAGCAGGTACTTGCCGAAGCCGTGGAAACAGCGAAGGCCTACGAAACACAGGCGCAGAACTTTTTTGATGAAGGCATGCTAAGCCGTGAAGACCTGCTTGCCGCCCGCGTGCATCGCCTCGAACTCGAAAACAAGCTGGTAAAGGCCGCAAATGATGCAGATGCCGCACAAGAAAACCTGGCACTGCTGCTTGGCATGGATTCCCTCACGCAAATCCATACGACCGATGCCCTCACTGACAGCAGCCCAATGCAGCCGGGAACCGGACTCCCTGAATCCGCGCCCGACAATGCTTTTGTGCGTTCCGCCTCTCTTCAGGCTGATGCGGCCGATCAGATGGTGAAATCGGCGGCCTACAGCTTTCTGCCCCGCCTGAATGTGTTCGGCAGTTTCGAGCTGAACGACAATGATCCCTTCGGTTTTGGCTCCTCGGCCTACATGATAGGCGCCAACCTCAGCTGGAATCTCTTTTCCGGAATGCAGCAGGCCGGCCGCTATGCCGAAGCTTCAGCACGGGCCAGGATGGCCCGCACCGGACTCGAACAGTTTCAGCATGAGCAGCACACGCAGCTGCGTCAGGCAGCCCGGGCGCTTGAGCATGCCCGCGACCGCATCGCCCTTTCAGAAGAAGCCATAGCCGGGGCCTCGGAAAATGCCCGCATCCGCGCCAACCGCTACGCGGAAGGCATGGAGCGCACAACAGATCTGCTCGTGGCGCAGACCCGCCTTTCAGAAAGCCAGCTTCAGCAGCTTGAAGCTTATTTCCAATTCAATATGAGCGCTGCCGCCCTTGAGCTGCTGCTCGGCAACTAAGTTTTAGAAATCAAAATAATCCATCTGTTAAACTCAAAAATCAATGAAATTCATCCATAGCTACAAAACCGTCCTTTTGATTTCCGCACTTATGGCGTCTGCCCTGTTTTTGCAGGCCTGCGGAGGGAGCCCCGATGTTCAGGAACCTGAGCGTCCGCTTGCGGTCAGCACTGCACTTGCACAGAGCGAAGTAACGCCGGCAACCCACACCTTCCCGGCCTCCGTTGTGAGCACGCAGGAAGCCCGCCTCAGCACCATCGTAATGGGCACCATCACACAGCTTGACGTAAACGAAGGCGACCGCGTGAGAAGGGGCGAGGTCGTTGCCCGCATCAAAGATGATCAGATCCGCGCACAGCTGATGCAGATACAGGCGGCTAAGTTGCAGGCCTCTGCCGGCTATGAGCTTGCCGCAGCTTCTTTCCGCCGCATCACGAATTTGTTTGAGCAGGAGAGCGCAACCCGGCACGAGCTCGATGAAGTTACCGCAGCCTACAACATGGCTAAAGCGCAGCTCGAAATGCTGGATGCCTCTGAGCAGGAAGTTCGCGAGATGCTGGCCTACACCGTAATCCGGGCGCCTTTCGACGGCGTTGTATCCCGCAAATTTATGCGCACGGGCGATCTTGCCGCGCCCGGACATCCTATCGTAACGCTCTCAAGCCCGGGGCTGCTCAAGGTTCGGGCGCATCTCCCCGAAAGTCTCGTGAGCGGCATTCAGCCCGGCGATGTGGTTCGTTACAGCATTCCGGCGGCCGGCATGGAGCTGCAGGAAGTAGCCCTTACGCGCATTAACAGCACCGGAGATCAGATGTCGCGGCAGTTTTCTGCTGAGGCCCTGCTGCCGTTTTCGGCCGATACCACCGGCGTTAGGCCCGGCATGTTTGCAAGCCTGCACCTGAGCGTTACCGACGATCCTGCCATCTTCATCCCGCAAACGGCGCTCGTACATCGCGGGCAGCTCACCGGTATTTATGCCGTTACCGAATCGAATCAGGCGGTGCTGCGCTGGGTGCGTACCGGCCGCGAACACGAAGGCCGGGTCGAAATCATCTCCGGTCTGCGTGAGGGCGAGCGCTATATCAGCGAGCTTGAAAGCCCGGTTCGTCAGGGTCAGCTGCTGAGCTGGTAAATCAGTTTCACCCCCTCTGAAAAGCAACGATATCAAAAACCGATTACGGAATAACTCAAAAATTTTATGAATACTGGTTTAGCAGGAAAAATTGCACAGGCCTTCATCGACTCCAAGCTCACGCTGTTGCTCATGATCGCCTTCCTCGCCATCGGGGCCTACGGCGTTTGGCTGACCCCGAGCGAGGAGGAGCCTCAGATTGATGTGCCCATGGCCGATATTTTTATCGGTTACCCCGGTGCATCTCCCGAAGAAGTGGAGAACACCATCTCTATCCCCCTTGAAAAAGTAATTTCGAACATTTCGGGCGTGGAGTACATCTACTCGACTTCCATGCCGGAAATGGCCGTGGTTTCTGCCCGTTTTTATGTGGGTGAAGATGTGGAGCGCAGCCTTGTGCGCCTCTACAATGAAATCATGCGCTTCATGGATACCAAGCCCGAGCGCGTTACGATGCCGCTGGTGAAGTCCCGCTCGATCAATGATGTGCCCATCGTAACCCTCACAATGTACAGCCGCGACGGCTCCAAAGACGACTACCTGCTCCGGCAGATGGCGCAGCAGCTCTCCAACGAGCTCACGAGCATCCCCGATGTTTCGCAGATCCGGATTCACGGCGGGCGCACCCGCGCGGTGGAAATTACCCTCGATCCAGCCCGTATGGCGGCTTTCGGGGTTGATGCCATCCGGGTAGCCCAAACCATTCAGGCGGCGAACAGTGAGTTCCGCAGCGGCAGCTTCAGCCGAAACGATACCGAGTTTCTGGTGCAGACCGGAAGCTTTCTCGAATCAGCTGATGATGTGGCCTCCCTGGTTTTGGGCGTACACGAGGGCGAGCCGGTTTTCCTTCGGGATGTTGCCCGCGTAACCGACGGACCCGGCCGCGCCGTGAATTACGCGACCTACAGCCACGGTCCTGCAGCGGCGGAGCGTTACGAAACTGAAGCCGGGCTCAGCTATCCGGCGGTCACCATTTCGATTGCCAAGCGGCAGGGCGCCGATGCCAACACCATCGCCAATCAGGTACTGGAGATGAACCGGCAGCTCAGCGGCAGTCTGCTTACTGATGATGTAGAAGTGGTCGTAACCCGAAACTACGGCATGACCGCAACCGAGAAAGTAAACACCCTGCTCGTGCATCTGCTGGTGGCTGTGCTTGCGGTTACCTTTGTGGTATTCCTTGCTATGGGCTGGCGCGGCGGACTCGTGGTTTTCATTTCGGTACCCATCACCTTTGCCCTCACGCTGTTTTTCTACTACATGTACGATTACACCCTTAACCGCATCACCCTGTTTGCGCTGGTGTTTGTTACGGGTATCGTGGTCGATAACTCGATTATCGTGGCGGAAAATATGCACCGTCACTTCAAGATCAAGAAACTGCCTTTCCGGCAGGCAGCCATCTACGCGATAAATGAAGTCGGCAACCCGACCATTCTGGCGACCTTCACCGTAATTGCTGCGGTTATCCCGATGGCGTTTGTTTCCGGACTGATGGGCCCCTACATGAGCCCCATCGCCATTGGCGCAACCGTTGCGATGATTTTCTCCCTCATCGTTTCCCTGATTGTGACGCCCTGGCTGGGGTACCGCCTGCTTCAGGAGCCCGAGCCCAAAGCCGGCAAAAAGCAGCCGAAACCGTATAAGCTCGAAGAAACCGTGATTTTCAAAATCTACGCGGGCACCATGCGTCCGCTCATGGCGAAAGCCTGGCTCCGGTGGACCTTCCTGCTCGGCACTACCGCGGTACTGTTCGCAACCCTGCTGCTCTTTTATGTGCGCTGGGTGGAAGTGAAGATGCTTCCGTTCGACAATAAAAATGAGGTTCAGCTCATCATCGATATGCCGGAAGGCACAACCCTGGAGCGCACGCATGCCGTAGCACAGGAAGTAGCCCTGGGGCTGCTTCAGATTCCGGAAGTGTATGATTATCAGGTGTATGTGGGTACAAATGCGCCGATCAACTTCAACGGGCTGGTGCGCAGCTACGACATGCGGCAGCTGCCACATGTGGCCGATATACAGGTGAACCTTGTGGATAAAAGCGAGCGCTCGGATCAGAGCCACGACATCGCCAAGCGGATGCGTCCGTTGGTGCAGGAAATCGGGCTGCGGTACAGCGCGAACGTAAAAGTTGTTGAAGTGCCTCCGGGACCGCCCGTACTGTCAACGCTGGTAGCCGAAGTGTACGGGCCTGACCTTGAGCTGCAGCGAAGTGTTGCCGCCGAAATTATGACCATCTTCGAACAAACCGACGGTATTGTGGATGTTGACTGGATGGTTGAAGCCGCCCAAACCGAATACCGCTTCTCGGTGATGCGCGAAAAAGCCGCGCTCAGCGGCGTCGCCCCGATGCAGCTTACGGAGAGTCTGGGCCTTGTGCTCGGTGAGCATCCGGTGTCGCACCTGTATCAGCCGCGCCATGCCGATCCCATCCCGATGGTGCTGAAGCTCGATGAAGCATCCCGCTCGGGTATCGGCAGCCTTGCCGGCCTGCACGTGCAGTCGCAAACGGGCGCCATGCTACCGGTTGCGGATCTCGTTCAGGTAGAAGAGCAGACCCTGCAAAGCAGCATCTTCCGGAAAAATCAGCGGCGGGTTGTGTATGTAGTGGCTGAAGTTGCCGGAGCTATCGAAAGCCCGGTTTACGCCATCCTCGATGCCGGCGCGCAGATCGACGCCCTTCAGGCCGGCGGCACAAGCGTTACGCAGCTTTTCGCCGGGCAGCCCTTCAACAGCGAAAACGTAACCGTAAAATGGGACGGCGAGTGGCAGATCACCCTTGAGGTCTTTCGTGACCTCGGTATTGCCTTTGCGGTCGTGCTCATCATTATCTATATCCTGATTGTGGGCTGGTTCCAGGATTTCGGGGTGCCCATCATCATGATGATCGCCATCCCGCTGTCGCTGATCGGCATCCTGCTCGGTCACTGGTTCACCGGCGCCTTCTTTACCGCTACTTCCATGATCGGCCTCATTGCGCTGGCCGGGATTATGGTGCGGAACTCGGTGCTCCTCATCGACTTCATCCAAATCAGCCTTAAAGAGGGCAAAAACCTGCACGATGCCGTTATCGAAGCCGGTGCCGTTCGCACCATGCCGATTCTGCTCACGGCCGGTACCGTAGTGATCGGTGCCATCGTGATTCTGTTCGACCCGATTTTCCAGGGTCTGGCTATTTCGCTCATGGGAGGGGCACTTGCCTCTACCGCGCTCACCCTCATTACCGTGCCCCTGATTTATTTCATGGTCAAGAAGTAATTCCTTCATTCAAAAAAACATCCTGCCGGTGCCGCAGTTTTGCGGGCTCCGGCAGGCTCTGTTTCACCACTCAACCCAATTCTCAAGCCGCTATGAAACTCCTCATAATCCTCAGTGTAGCTGAATTTGCAGACGAAGTCCGGCAGATGATGAGCCGGAACAAGGTTTCGGTTTTCAGCGAAACGCCCATGCATGGCTTCCGGACCGAAAAGCATCAGCCCGACGTGCGCAGCTGGTTCTCGCAGGGCGATCACGGCATTTATTCGACCCTGTTTTTTTCCTTTCAGACCGAAGAAACGGTGAAAGTGGTGCTGGACGAGATCCGGGCCTACAACGAAAGCTGGGCTGGCCGCCGCGACAACCCGCTGCACGCCTATGAAATTGCGGTAGATGCATTTGTCTAAGCCGAAATTCGTTTGCCTGCCGGCAGATGCCATCCCGGAGAAAACCCGGCTAAACGGCTCCCAATAACTTTATGGGCTGCATAATGATTCCGGAGATTAACACCTGAATCGAGTTGCCCGTCTTTGATTTCATTTTAGTATTTTCAATCAACTACTGAAATGACGATCTAAACAGACGGGCAAATGTTTTTGTTTTGTATGATGAGTCCCCGGGCCGGGACCGGCTTGCTGCGCGTGTTAGCGCTTTGTTTTTTGATAACTGCCGCTGCTGATGCAATCGGCCCGCATGTTACCGCTGCGAACGCACAATCCAACCGGGACACCTTCGAGCAGCTGCAGATTGAGGCGGAGGTTCAGGCCGACGGCAGCCTGATGGTTTCCGAAACCCGCCGCTACAAGCTGAATTTTTTCCGGTCGCATTTTCCGGCTGACCTCTTTCACGGCGGCCGTCAGCTTGAGGTGATGGATGTGGTTTTGAACGGGGAGCCTATCGAAGCTTTCAGAACGCTGCCTGAATACGCAAGCAATCCCGCGGCTGAAGAGCCGGGGCCGGGCTATTTCGTGCAGCAGCAGCCCGACCGGCAAACGCTGCTCATTTTTGGCAGGTTCGGGGAAACCGAGGTCCGGATCCGCTACCGGCTTTCAGGCGCCGTTCAGCAGGCGGGTGAATTTGCGTACCTCAACCACATTTTCGCGAACGGAGGCGAACTGAACATGGCCGAAGGGCAGGCGCGTCCGTCGGTTGGCGGGCTCGCCATTTCACTCTCACTTGGGTTTGAGACGGAACCGGCAGAAGTTCCGTTTGCGCGACTGTTCACGGAGAATGACGGAGAGCCGCTGCAGCTCCAAACCGAGGGAACCGAAGAAACCCGGATCACCCTGCCCCCGGTAAACCTGCGGTTTGCGCGCCCGGTGCACCTCAGAGCGTTGTTTTCCGGTGATGCCGTACCGGACCTTCCCGGAACTGCGGGCAGATCGGCTGTGAGCGTGCAGAGCCTCGAAGCTGAATACGAACTCTGGGTGACACGCACCGAAGAAAGGCAGCTGCGCGAGCAGGGGCTCGAACAAAAACGCGGCTTCGCCCGCCCGCTTGGCTGGGTGATGCTGTTGCTGAGCCTGCTCACCATCATAGCCCGGCGATCCCGCAATAGAAAGCGGAAGAAGCAGGTCAAAGAGCTGGACTTCAACCAGCCGCTCATCATGGCCGATATCCGCCGGCTGCCGGTCGGGGTCATGAAAACGCTCTACAGTGCGGAAGTGCTGCAGCCCCGAAACCGGGTGCACAGGCTCACCGGCCTTGCGCTGATTGATTTGGCCCGGCAAGGACACCTCAGCATCACAATCAACATCCCGCCGGACTATCTCACAGACAGAACCATCACATCGATGCTCGGAAATTCGGCTCTGCGGAAGATGCTGCCATTTCAGATTAAACAGCTCATCGAGCGGTCCAAAATTGAGATTCTTCCCCTTGAAGACAAGCCGGATGAAAACCTTCGACCCTGGCATAAACTGCTGCTTGCTTATGTGCGCAGCCGCAGCGGCGGAAAGGCGATTGAATTCAAAACCCTTTTTCCCACGAAAACAAAGCTGAAGCTGCTGCTCGACAGCGGTGCGGCGGGTAAAAAGGAAGCGGATGAAATCCGCGCTGCGCTCAAAATGCTCGGGGAAAAAGTGCGCGAAAGTTACTTCGAAGATCTGGAGGACGGATTCAGCTTCTATGAAGAAAAGCGTAACCCGGTTTATATTTGCCTCATCGCCCTGCTTGTGGCCGTTTACCTAATGGCGATTGAGTCTTTCCTGGGGCTGTTCCTTTTTGTGTTTGCTGCTCCGGCGCTGATTTTTGCGGTCCTGAATCGTTACGAGCTAAGCGCGGAAGGCCTGCGCTACAGCAAATTCATCCGGGACCACATCAACTCGCTCAGAAAAAATGTGAGGCCAGCGGAAGAGACCGAAAACCCCTCAGACCTGCTGGCCGATTTCATGGTGCTGAACTGGCCGCACAATTATAACGAGCTGAACAGCAGGCCGTACTATCCCATTTATGCGGCTTCCCCGGAACAGAAAAACATGGTGCTCACAAAGCTAAAGAACATCAGCCCGGGCCCTGACCTAAATACGGACCCTGACAAGGTGCTGCATTTCACCAACTTCATTATGCAGGATACGGCCCTGCGCAGCTTCAAGCAGTACACAGATTTTAAAGGCTCAGAACTCAAAATCAGGAAGGGCGAACCTGCGGGCCCTGATGACGAAAAAAAAGGAATTTAAAGGCCGCGTATCCTCCCGTATGAAGCAGAAAAGCTGACGTAACTCAAAAGTACGTCAGCTTTTCATGTTTTATGCACGAGATGCAGGGCAGGCATCTTTAATCAAAGATGAACTCAAGCCGCTTCCTTACATGCGCCTGCTGCCATTTGCTTTCAAAATCGAACCACTGCTGCCGAACCTCTTCGTCTTCAAAAAGAACGTCTTTAAAATTCCGGAAGGGTTTACTCCTCGAAAGTGCTTCCAAAAGCTGTTCCTGAAGTTCCGGATGAGAGCTAAGGTATTCGGCGAAAACCTTCATATACTCAAATGCCTCCCAGGTTTCCCATCCCGAAATCTCAGCGTATTGCTCTTCATTTTCCTCAAGTTCTTTTCTTTCCTCCTCCATAAAATCACTCCCCATATAGTCCAGGTTTTCTTGTGTAGGGATGAGGAGCAACTCTCCGGTTTCTTTGTGGATGTACACACACATGATGCCATCGTTAAGCATCTCTGTGATTTGTCTGATCGTTTCCTCGTCAGGGAATTTCATGATGTGAAGACGTTTTGGATTAGGGTTTCTGAAGGGTTACCAAATCGGTAGCTGAAATATAAAAAGCTGTGGCGAAGACCTGAAATCAATATAATGCTTATTCAGTGTCGCGGGCCGCATCACATCATCCTAAAAAAAAGCCTCAGCCGCTTTCCGGCGACTGAGGCTGTAAATTTTTAGGACTCGTTTTTAAGGTGAGGTCTATTTCACCAGCATCATCATTTTGGTGATGCTTGTGCTGCCGGTTTGCAGGCGGTAGATGTAGGTGCCGCTTGCGAGGCGGGGGCGTCAAAACTTACTGTGTGGTGTACCGCGGCTTGGGCCTTTCTGCTAAGGCTCATGGAGTGAAGCGGACCTCCCGGAAGTCCTGAGTATTGTTTTGAGTATTAATTTGCAGGTCATTTTGGCAGCGGTTTTTACCAAACTCTCCACAAACGGAAAAATAGGGTACTGTATATATCCGAAAAAAGCTTAGTTTGGTGCGGTTATTAAAAAGAAAATTAAGGGTTTATCAAATTTTCTTTTTCCCGGAATGTGAAGCATCCATTATAAAAGGTTTTTTGCATGTGAGACTGTAGAAGCAGTTGCTTAGTAAAATCTAAGTTTCAGGGTTTCATTCAGTGTAATGAGCAGTGCATAAGGCCGGTATCGACATGCACTGTCATTTTACAACAATCATTAATTCCCACACCAAAAGCTTCGCAGTTGTGAATTAAGCTGATAAACATGATACAGTATGCTCATATTCTGATGCTGATCGAGCCGCGCAAATTAATGAGGGCTTCTCAAAAGAATGCAATCAGCCTTCAGCATTTCTTTTTTGAAATAGCAGCATTTGCTCAAAAACGCTCTGTAGCTTTGCTGAAGCAGTAGGCTGAGTTCTTAGCTCTTAGTTCTTAGTTAAACACTTATCCGCAGAAATCTAAACGTTAAATTTCCTACTAAATAAAGAGTTATTATGGATTGCGGCAAACTAAAGTTGTTTTGTAAGGATGCCGGAATCAGCGCTGCGGTCGTATTTGCCGAGCTTCGTAAGTTTCATCAGCCCACTATTACCGGTTTAGTAGCCTTCAGGTAAACCATTTCATAGGCGCTTACTGATTTTGAAATCATAACAACAACTGCAAGTCACAGCTTTAAGCCATGAATAAAACAGAAACTGTACCGGTACAAGCAGAACAGCCGGGGACTGATTTAGGGCAATGCATCCAAAGCACGAAGATTACCCATGGTCTTAAGCGCCGTTTTTTTCATCCCCGCTTAAAGAATCTGAACAAAGCTGAGTTTCACCGATCAGCGACACACGGGGGCATTGTTCAGCGGATAGCGCTGCATGTTTGGGAATTATACGAAACGCTGGTACGCTTTTTTCAGGCCCTGTACCGGATTATTTTTCCACGGCGGAGCAAAATTTACGGAAAGCCCGGGATGCATCATGTGGTAACCGGCCGCCTTACTTTTGGCACCCGTAAAGAAGAGGCAGATTCTCCGGTATTTAATATGCATACCGAGCTGTGGGCACAGACAATTTGGGGCGGGTACCGCAAGCTCAGTGAAGGGCTGTCAGACCGGAACGGAGAGTTTAGCCTTGCTTATGATTTATTTTACGTACACAGGTTTTACATTGCAAGGGTCTGGCTTGGGGTATATCAGACTGGTTATGAACACTTCAATCAAAAAGGCGGGCATGCTGCTGTATTGACTGAAATAAAGCGGGTCAAAATCCCTAAGGGAGATCTGGTTGGCATTGAATACTGCTGCCGGCAGGTTCAGCTCTCATACTGGGAGTACCGAAGCGATACGCCGCTGCCCCGTGTTGTTATCAGCGATCACGACAAAAATGCGCCAGACGCTTATTCGCCCGGTTACAATGAGGCCATTGAAAAACAGTTTATCCCGGTTGAGCTCATCAAACTCCGGCACCTTGAAATGATCCGTATAAATCAGGGCCTGACCCAACAGCAAATTGCAGAGGATTACCCCGAAAACCTGACCCTTTGTATGGAGAAGAAGGCGCCTGGTATTACCCGTGAAGACGATTGGTTCGGCGAACGAATGATGAACGGCATGTATGCCTGTGATTTTGACCGCGACCCGAAAAACCCGAATCTGTATTGGGTTCACCATCACTGGGGTTCTTATGAAAAGAGGTACCATCATTACGCCATGCCGGATGTGGACATGTGGTTTGAGCTTAAAGAAAACGGCCTGCCTAAACCGGTGAAAATCACTCTCACAGGTCCGTTAACCGCTACGGAAAAAGATCATAAGCAGAAAAGATCCTTCACAGCTGCTGATGGGGTAAAGTGGCTGGCGGCTAAACGAATCTGCCGGGTGAGTGCAGCTTTGCACGCAGAACTGGCACATCATTTTGCCGGAACGCATGTTAATACCGAACAATATGCCATTGCCTGCTTCAGGAATCTTCGGCTGAATCCCGTGTCCGGTTTGCTTAAATCCTTTCTGCGCTCAGTAGTGCTTGTAAACCACACCGCCGACCGCATCCTGATCGGCAACGGGTACATTACCTCAGCCTGTGCGCTCACGCCGAAAGGAATTGATCAGGTGATTTACAAGGTAACGGGCATGCTTGATTGGAAGGGGTACCGCCCTATGCAACCCGTAAGCGCAGCACATACTTATGCAAGGGCCTGCAATCTGTACTGGGATATTGTCTCAGATTTTGTCTCCGGTTATATCGATGATCCGGATAACCGGGCCGGAATCATAAAACACTGGTTTGAGATTTACTGCTTCTCGCAGGATCTGGTAAAACACAGTGTGCCTGCCTTCCTTTGCCATTATCTGCAAAATGCACTGCTCGACAAAAATGGCAGGATGAAAACTGACGGCAGTACGAACTGGTACGGGAAGCATCACCGCATGGACTTAAAGGAAGAACGGCCGGAAGCAGACGGAATCAAAAGAGCCGTTTCAAAAATAACCGGTACATCAGAAGGTCATGAAGTTTCAGAGGGTGATATTGATCAGCTGAAGCAGGCCTGTACCTACATCATTTATCAGGCCACTTTCGGCCATACCTGGTCGAACTCAAAACAGTACGACGACATAGGCGAAGTTCTGTACTGCAGCCTTGGGCTCCGTTTTGGCAAAGGTCCGGATGGCGTACTCGGGCCGGAATCTGATCATTCGATTGCCCCGGATCTTACCCGCTCAACGCAGATGATGTGGTGGAGCAATATGCTTTCCCGTACCGGTTACGGATACATTATGGCCAATGAAGACGGAGATGTGCCGCCTGCGCTTCAGGAAAAACTGGAAAGGCACCGGCAGGATTTTGCCGCACTCAATCTGGATATAGACATCATCCAATCGCGAACCAACATTTGAGCCGCCTGAACTATGAAAATTAACCGTATCCCGTTACTCAGCTCCGTACGTGTTGCTTTAAGCCGCCTGCCCGGCCTGATTTTCCTTTGGTTTGCTACCAAAGCCTTCACCCTGGTACTCGCCGTTGCCGGAAGCATCCTGGCAAGGAAAAAGATGTCGCACAACAATGGAATTGCTGCATCGGGTTCAATCCGTTTTGTGGACGAGCCGGGTTTTTCGCTTCATCCGTTCTTTGAACCGGGAAAAACCATGCCCTGCAGGGTACGGCATGCCGCTGCCTCATTTATGGATGATGCGATGCGCGTGGTGCGGAGTATGTCCGTAAAAATGGCTGATACGCACTACAAAAGCCCGATGGATATCGAGCTCAACACCGGGAAAACCGCCTTGTTCTGGTCGGTTGCAAGCTTCTTCCGGTTCGCAAAGTACAAGAAAACAAGGTTTGGCATGCAGTATGAAGCCTACTACCGCAAGTATCCGGCGGGGGTTAAGGGGGCTCAGGTCGGTATGCGGCGCAATCCGACTTCCTTTACAAACCTGACCTATTATTCACAGACCCCTTTGCTGTATAAAGCCGCCGACAATGTGCTGCGCTATATCAAATACAGATCAGTACCGGCTGAAGCTGTGCCGGAATCGGGCATACTGGATGAATATGATTTAATGATACCTACTGAAAATCAGCGGATACTGCCCGGCGAAACACGCAGCCGAAATTACCTGAAAGATGAATATGTTGAAAGATTGCGGGAAGGCCAGGTAAAATACAAACTTCAGGTTCAGTTGCATGAGGCTTCGGATGATGACGACGATGAAATATTTAATAGCTGCCGTGAGTGGGATGAAACTTCCCATCCGTGGATGGATCTTGCGGTCATTACCATGACCAAACCTCTTGACTGGGCGGAGAGTACAAGGATGATTTTTTCCATGAGGCATCTGCCAGTGGGCCTCGGAATTATTCCTTCCTACTCTGTTTTTGATTACAATTCGCTCAACTACCTTCGCAAGCACTCGGATTTTGCACGATTTGCCCGGGTGTGGGCCATCAGATTGTTCGGAATGCCGCCTGAGATTCCGGATAATGACATCAGGAACAGCTAAGCCCGTACTATTATGGCAGAAGAACTTTTTTATGAAAGCAAGGGCTCAAAGATTGTCCTTAATGATGATGAGGAAAGGGGAATCAGAGTTGTTACAAAAATTCTGAACCAGGAGTTTCCGTCGCTGCAGCTCATCAATCAGTTTTACAACGAGCATGAACTGACGCACGGCCTCTCCATCAAAGGGGTACGAAAAAGCTTTGGCCGGAAAAGGGTACACAATCGACATGCAATTGTGTTGGAATACGTGCCCGGAAAAACCATCCGGGAAATCGTTGAAAAAGATGTGTTCAATGCGCCTGATTTCCTGAAATATGCCATTGCAATTTCCGGAATTTTATCAGACGTACATACGGCAAAAATTATCCATAAGGATATTAACAGCCACAACATTATTATCTGCGAAGATAGCGGTGAGGTTTATCTGCTTGATTTTGGTATTTCTACTAAACTGAATCTGAAAAAGAAGAGCCTGGAGAACCCGGAAAAGCTTGAGGGCTCTTTGCTTTACGTCTCGCCGGAACAAACCGGCCGAATGAACAGAATGGTCGATTACCGTACAGACCTGTACTCGCTCGGGGTTACTTTTTATGAAATGCTGACCGGACAACTTCCCTTTCAGTCGGACGACCCCATGGAGATTGTTCATGCACATATTGCTGCTCAGCCGCCGGCGCTGTCATTTTACCGGAAGGATATACCGGAAATGCTGGAGCGTATCATCCTTAAACTCATGTCCAAAAATGCTGAGGACCGCTATCAGTCAGCACGGGGCCTGTTGAAAGACCTGCAGTATTGCCTCGATGAGTGGGAAAAACTGGGCCGTATCTACGATTTTGAGCTGGCTCAGCATGATTTCTCTGGTGATTTCCGGCTTCCTCAAAAACTGTATGGCCGCGAGAAAGAACTGGGCATGCTGATGGACGCCTTCGACCGGGTCGCTGACGGCCATGTCGAAACGGTGCTCGTGGGCGGTTACTCAGGCACAGGGAAATCAGTTCTGGTACATGAAACACACCGCCCGATCACAGCCCAAAGAGGGTATTTTATTGAAGGGAAATTCGATCAGTTTCAGCGCTCCGTCCCTTATCTGGTGTTCATTCAGCTGTTTACCAGTTTTGTTTCGATTTTGCTTGCGGAAAACAAACCCCGGCTGGAACAGCTGCAAAAGCAGATCAGAGATAAAGTGGGAGATGAAGGAAAGGTGCTCACTGATCTGATCCCGAACCTTGAGCTGCTGATTGGCCCGCAGCCCGTCATTCCCCGGCTCGGTGGTCTTGAGTCGCAAAACCGCCTCAATTATCTGTTCAGCTCTTTTGTACAGGCGATCACCGCTGGCGGAAACCCCATTGTGATGTTTATCGACGACCTGCAATGGGCCGACAGCGCATCCCTTTCGCTGCTTAGTGTGCTGATGTCGAACAAAGAACTCAAAAACCTGATGTGCATCTGCGCTTACCGGGATAACGAGGTGAGTGAGGCGCATCCCTTCATCACAACGATGGATGAAATGCGGAAAAAAGGTGCCGTAATTAGTGAAATCAGCATCAGAAATCTTGAGGAAGCGGATGTACATCAGCTGATTTCAGACGCTACACATCTGCCGCTTAATCAGACCGCTTCCCTTGCGGGACTGGTTTATGAGAAAACCCTGGGCAATGCTTTTTTTGTGACACAGTTCCTAATGAGCCTTGCAGCGGAATCACTTCTGCATTTCGACTACAAAAACCGGATGTGGAAATGGAATGATGAACAGATTCGGGAGCGGAACATCACCGATAACGTGGTAGAATTGCTTGCCGGAAAAATCACCTTCCTTCCGGAAAATACGCAGGAAATTCTGAAGATTGCTGCCTGTATCGGCAATCAGTTCGATACGGAAACCCTGGCCGCGTGCTATAGCCCGAAATCCGGCCCGGGGCAGGTTTCCGATGCTGAAAATGAGATGATACTGCGGGCGCTTCAGGCCGCCCTTGCCGATGGCTATATTATGCCGGTTGAAAACCGTTATCGTTTCACCCATGACCGGATTCAGCAGGCCGTTTATTCCCTTATTCCGCAGGGCGGAACAAGCTCGGTACATTATCAGATTGGTTCACTTCTCTTAGAAAAGGTTTCGGAAGAGCAGCTGGAAACCCAGCTTTTCGAAATTATAAATCAGCTGAATCAGGGGCTTGAGCTCATCAACACTGAAGCTGAGCGGAGAACGGTTATTGAGCTGAACCTCCGTGCCGGCATCAAAGCACGGGAGTCATCAGCTTTCCAGCCGGCTTTGGGGTATTTCGAAACAGGTATCGGTTTATTGAAGGATGATCACTGGGAGTCGCAGTACAATCTGAGCCTTGCTCTGTTTACAGAAGCAGCTGAAACAGCCTACAATATGGGCGATTTCGGGCCCATGGAAGAAAAACTACGCACCATACTGACGTACAGAAAAGAGCTGATGGATGCGGTGAGACCCTACGCGATTCGTATTAACGCGCTTAAAGCCCAAAATAAACTGCAGGAAGCCATCGATACCGGCCTTGAAGTGCTGGAGCAGCTCGGTGAGAAATTCCCCAAAAAGGGTCCGCTGCCGCTGGTGATGGCTGATTTGATTCGTACCAAAATTATGCTTAGGGGCAAAGATAAAGAAACCATTTCAGGCCTGCCGGAAATGACCAATCCCTACAAGGCCGCCGCCCTGAGGATGCTCAATGATATTGCTTCGCCGGTGTACTGGGCACGACCGCAAATTCTGCCTTTTGTTATTTTCCGGATGGTCCGGCTCTCCCTTAAGTACGGGGTGACGGAAATTTCGGCTTTCGGCTTTGCTACCTACGGACTGCTGATGTGCGGGGTTCTCGGCGATATGCGTTCCGGATATCACTTCGGGCAGATTGGCCTGGCACTGCTCGATCGGTTTGAAGCCAAAAAATGGTTGTCGCAGATCTACACCCCGGTTTACGCCCTCATCAATCACTGGAGCGAGCATGTACACAAATCGCTTGATCCTTTCCTCTATTCATATAAGGTTGGGTTTGAAACAGGCGCAATCGAGTACGCCTGCATAAATGTGAACATCTATTGCAACCATATTTATCTGGGAGGGAAACCCCTTGAACAGTCTGAGCGGGAGATGAAAATGTTCAGTGAACAGATGCTCAACTACAGGCAGGAAACCAATTACAATTATAACGAAGTGTACCGTCAGGCAGCGCGTAACCTGCTCGGTCTTTCTGCCGACCCGGCGGTGTTGTCGGGCGAAGCTTATGATGAACGAATAATGGCTCCGCTACATGAAGAGCGGAAAGACCGGGCCGGAATCTTCCTGATCCACATCAACAACCTGATGCTTAAGTACCTTTTTCGTCAGTATACCAAAGCGCAGGCCCATGCCGTATCCGCACGGCCTTTGCTGGATGCGGTACTCGCCAAATACGATGTGGCGGTATTCTGGTTTTATGAAGGGCTGGCAGCTATGGCAGTAGCACGTGAGCAGAGTGGAAGTAACCGTACAACCCTGCTGCGCCGTGCGAAAAAAAATATCGCTCAGTTCCGGAAATGGGCTAAGTTCTGCCCGGTAAACCATCAGCACAAACTGGATTTACTGAATGCTGAAATGGCCTGGTGCAGGGGGGAAGACAGCAAAGCCCGAAAACACTATGAGCTGGCAATCAAGGGTGCGGAAAAGGGGGAATTCCTTAACGAACAGGCATTATCTCTTGAAAGAGCCGGTATGTACTACCTCGCAGCCGGACAGGATTTCATAGCCGAAAATTATGTGCGGAAAGCATTTCAGACCTATAAAGAGTGGGGTGCTGCAGCAAAGACACTGGATTTGAAAAAACAGTATCCTCAGTTTCTTATCGGGCTGGATCCGGACCTTCAGAGTGCCACAAAATCAGGCGCACAGTCCGAATCCTCATCTACAGAAAGTGCTGCTCTGGACCTTGATACCCTGATGAAAGCTGCACAGGCGATTTCCGGAGAGGTTGTGCTCGAGCGGCTGCTGAAAACCCTGCTGAGCATCAGCATTGAAAATGCCGGAGCCGAATCCGGTTGTATCATCATGAAAAAGGGGCAGCAATGGTACATTAAAAGCGCCTATTTTGTCGGTGCGAAAAATCCTTCTGAGCATACTGAAACACTGCTTCCGGAAAATGAGCGCGTCCCGGAAAGCCTCATTCAGTACGTTCAGAACACAGCTCAGAGCCTTGTTTTAGATGATATCGCCAAAGATAACCGCTTTATGGCCGATCCTGTCGTGAAAGCAAACAATCTGAAATCGGTTATGTGCCTTCCCTTATCAAGCAAGGGGAAATCTGAAGGCATTCTGTACCTGGAGAATAAGCTGCAGACCTCAGTATTTACCGAGGGCAGGGTCCGTTTTCTTGAATTGCTTTCCGGTCAAATTGCCGTTTCCCTTGAAAATGCACAGCTGTACGAAAACCTCGAGTTGAAAATTGAGGAAAGAACATCCGACCTGAAAGCTTCACTGGAAAACCTGAGAGCCACTCAGGAGCAGCTCATTCAGCAGGAAAAACTTGCCTCCCTCGGTCAGCTCACTGCAGGTATTGCCCACGAAATCAAAAACCCTCTTAATTTCGTCAATAATTTCTCGGAGGTATCGATTGAAATGGTAGATGAATTACGGGAAGAACTCTCAGGCCTGATAGCAGGCAATGCCGGTTCAGAGGATGATATCGTAACCGAAATCCTGGACGATATCGAAGCCAACCTGCGAAAAATTTACGAGCACGGTTCGCGGGCTAACGCCATTGTGCAGTCTATGCTCATGCACAGCAGAGGCAGTTCCGGGAAAATGGAACCAACAGACCTGAATGCGCTCATTAAAGAATATGTGAACCTTTCTTTCCATGGTATGCGGGCCGCTAAAGATGCTTTTAATGTAGCACTTGAGTTTGAGCTTGATGCTGCTGTTGGAAATGTGCCCCTGATCAGTGAAGATTTCACACGGGTAGTAATTAACCTGTGCAACAATGCATTCGATGCCATGCGGACTATTGCAGAGCAGAGGCCTGCAAGCTTAATCATCAGGACGAAACTTCAGCAGGGTAAAGTGTTGGTTGAAATCGAAGATAACGGCCCCGGTATCCCGCGCGAAATCAAAGATAAAATCATGCAGCCTTTTTTTACCACGAAAAAAGGCACACAGGGAACAGGCCTCGGACTTAGTATTACCAATGATATTATTAAAGCACACGGAGGTACTATCGGTATAAAAACCAAAGAGCATGAAGGCACCACGTTTACCATTGAGCTGCATGTTTAGCCAAACAACGCTATTTCCCTCTGCCCGCCTGCCTGCCGGAAAGGCAGGGGTTGTTGGGATGCTGCTGGTTTTACTGCCTTTTGTTTTTCTTGCGGCCTGTACCCGCACGTTCGGAGATAAGGACGCCATACTCCCACCAACGCTTTTCCCTCAGCCTAAAACGGTTCAGCTAACACCAGGCCAACCTGTCCCCGCTACACCAATAATTATGCACCCCGACAGCGTGGTCAGCCCCCGATCTTTTACCGTTGACCGTGAAGCGTTAACCAGAATAAATGCCCACCCCAACCGGCAAGCAATACCCAACGAACGAACTACCATACCCATTGACAGAAGCCATCTCAGAACCATCTCTCTGGGGGAGGGCGACTCCGATTTTGCTTTGGTTAGCCCCGCAGGAGAAACGTTACCCACCGGTGTTCCAATCCCGGCTACCGGTAAACCGGTAAATGCTGTTCATTCCAGAGCCACCATAGCCATGCCACCCTCAAGCAGGGATGCCGCCATTGCTCACCTGCAATTTTTAAATGTGGAACATGGTTTGGCTTCATCTTACGTAAGGGCCGTCCTGGAGGATCGTAGCGGAAATATTTGGGTGGGAACCCGTGGAGGGGTAAGCGTATATAGCGGTGATAGTTTTACCCACTTCACCGTAACCGAAGGCTTGTCGAATAATCTCGTGAGGGCCATTCTGCAGGATAAAAGCGGAAATATCTGGCTCGGCACTGGTGGCGGTGGGGTGAGTGTGTACAATGGCGAAAGTTTTACCCATTACACCGTAAACGAAGGCTTATCCAATAATTTCGTCGCGGCCCTATTGGAGGATCAAAACGGCAATATTTGGGTGGGAACTGAAGGTGGCGGGGTGAGCGTGTTTGACGGGGAAAGCTTTAACCCTTATACCGTAAATGAAGGCTTATCCCAAAATACAGTCTTCTCGCTTATGGAAGATCAAAGCGGAAATATTTGGATAGGTACTTTGGACGGCGGAGTGAACGTGTTTGATGGAGATAGCTTTACCCATTACACCACAAACGAAGGCTTATCCGATAATACCGTTTGGTCCATTCTGGAAGATCAAAACGGAAATATATGGATGGGTACCTGGTCCGGAGGGGTGAATGTATTTGACGGAGGTAGCTTTACCCATTACACCACAAACGAAGGCCTATCCCAAAATACCGTCTTCTCCATCCTCGAGGATCAAAGCGGCAAAATCTGGCTTGGCACACAAGGTGGTGGGGTTAACGTATTTAATGGAGAGCGCTTTACGCATTACACCGAAAACGAAGGCTTATCCCATAATACCGTTTGGTCCATTCTGGAGGATCAAAGTGGTAATATCTGGCTGGGAACTGAAGGCGGAGGGCTGAACCTGATTAATGACCAGAGTTTTACCCATTACACCACAAAAGAAGGCGTATCCCATAATGACATCTGGACCATTCTGGAGGATCAAAGCGGAAACATCTGGCTGGGCACCTGGGGCGGCGGAGTGAGTGTATTTAACGGAGAAAGCTTTATCCGTTACCCTGTAAACGAAGGCTTATTCAATAGTATCGTGATGTCCATTCTGGAGGATCAAAGCGGAAATATCTGGCTGGGGACCGGTGGCGGTGGGGTGAGCGTGTACAACGGTGAAAGCTTTACCCATTACACGATAAATCAGGGCTTATCAAATAACAGCGTCTCCTCCATTTTAGAGGACAGCAGCGGAAACATCTGGCTGGGCACAGGTGGCGGTGGGGTGAGCGTATACAATGGAGAGAGATTTACCCATTACACCGAAAGCGAAGGATTATCAAGTAACTTTGTCTTCTCCATCATAGAGGATAAAGACGGAAACATCTGGCTTGGCACGCAGGGTGGTGGGGTGAGCGTTTTTAACGGAGAAAGCTTTACCCATTATACCGTGGACGAAGGATTATCCAATAATAACGTCTGGTCTATTCTGGAGGGCAAAAACGGTAATATATGGCTGGCTACTGAAGGCGGAGGGGTCAACATATTTAACGGAGAAAGCTTTACCCATTTTACCGTAAACGAAGGCTTAGCCCATAACAGCGTTTTCTCCATCATAGAAGATAAAAGTGCCCCTTTACATGAAACCCGTGTTTTTGCGGGTACGGAAAACGGGCTGTCAATAATTTCGTTGACGGATTATCCTACGCCCGGTGGTTCTGAATTTCAGTTTAGTGTTCAAAACTTTGGCAATTTAGATGGGTTGAAAAGCTTGAAATTTAACCCGGGTGCCATTATCGACAGTAAAAACCGGGCATGGTGGGGCACCGGAAATGGCATAACAATGCTGGATCTGAATACCCTTGCATTTTCTGCTAAAATACCTCAACCCCGTTTATCCCAATTAAGAATTAATGAGCAGTTTATTGACTATCGCAACATGCCGGATAACCCCGCCAGGGATCGGAATCAAATCACATTTACCGGTGTGCAAAACTTTGCGAACTATCCGCTCGGGTTACAGCTGCCATACAATAAAAACCACCTCACCTTTTATTTCGCAGCTATAGATTGGGCGGCACCGCATAAAATCCGGTACAGCTACAGAATGGTGGGCTTAGATGCAAATTGGAGCCAGCCAACCGCCGACCCAATGACTGATTACCGTAACCTGCCCTTTGGAACCCATATCTTTCAGGTGCGTGCCATAGGTGAGAGTGGTGTATGGAGTGAGCCGTTTGAATATGCTTTTATCATTTTGCCTCCCTGGTGGCACAGCTGGTGGGCATATGCCTTGTATGGTTTTCTGTTTCTTTCGGCTATCTATTTCCTCCGGTGGTACGAAATGAACCGGCTAAACCTGAAAAATCAGCTTGAGCTTGAAAGGGTACAATCCGATTCGCTCCGAAACCTCGACCAGTTAAAGTCTCATTTCTTTGCCAATATTTCTCACGAGTTCAGAACACCGCTTACGCTTATCATGGGCCAGACAGAGGCGTTGCTGCAAACGGAAGACAGCCGCAGAAAAAAAGAAAAACTCATTTCTGTTAATTCGAATGCGGAAAGGCTGCTTTCGCTGATCAATCAGCTCCTGGATTTATCAAAACTGGAAGCGGGGAAACTGGAATTAAAAACAAAGCCACAAAACATTGTTTCATTTCTGAAGAACCTGCTTTTCTCTTTTGAATCGCATGCGGAAGCAAACCAGATGCAGCTCAATTTCTACGCTTCACAGGCCATTATTTACGTGCAGTTTGACACTGAAAAAATGGAGCAGATCTTTATAAATCTGTTGTCGAACGCGTTCAAGTTTACGGGGAAGGGCGGCCATATAGACGTTACTATAAATTTAGCCGGACAGGAGTCGGTTGAAATTATCATTAAGGATTCCGGAATTGGTATTCCCGAAGACCGCCTTCCGCATATTTTCGACCGGTTTTACCAGGTTGATCAGTCCGGCACCCGCAAATATGAAGGCACGGGCATTGGCCTGTCGCTGGTTTATGAACTGGTGGAGCTCCATAAGGGCTCCATTCGGGCGTTCAGTGAAGAAGGTGAGGGAACGGAATTTGTGATTAAGTTCCCCTATGAGGATAATGGTATTCTGACACAAGCGGATTCAGGAATTGATATTCAGTCGTCACCTGATGTTACTGCGGAACTTCCGGCAATGCCGGATTTCTCGTCCCTTCTATCTGAACACAATGAAATTGTACTGATTGTAGAAGACAATGCTGAAGTCCGTTCCTTTATTCGTGAACAGCTCGAAAAAGAGTATACCGTACTCGAGGCTGCAAATGGTGTGGAAGGACTTGAGGTTTCTCAGGCTGCAATCCCCGACCTCATTATCACCGACCTGATGATGCCCGAAATGGACGGTTACCAGTTCAGTGAAAAAATCCGGAGTAACGAAAAAACAAGCCATATCCCTTTGATTATGCTCACGGCTAAGGCCGGAATGGATTCAAAAATCGAGGGGCTGGAAACCGGGGCCGATGCCTACCTGACCAAGCCGTATCATCTTCGGGAGCTGCAAACAAGGGTCAGAAACCTCATCGAACAGCGAAAGAATCTGAAAAAGCAGTTCAGTACAGCCACCTATTTCAGGCCTGCAGCCATTGCAGAAAGTACGGTGGATCAGGCTTTCCTGAAAAAAGCTATTGATGTACTCGACCAACATCTGCATGATGAAGAGTACCGGGTTGAGAGTTTAGCTGATTCCCTGAACATGAGCGTTTCCCAGTTAAACCGAAAACTGAACGCGCTTGTGGATCAGCCGGCCGGAACCTTCATCAGGTCCATCCGATTGCAGCGCTCGGCTGAACTTCTGAACCAGACAGACAAAGCCATAGCTGAAATCTGCTATGAAGTCGGTTTTAATGATCAGGCCTACTTTTCACGCGCCTTCAAAAAGCAGTATGGCAAAAGCCCCTCTGCATTCAGAAAACTCTCTATTTGACCGAAAAGTCCAAACATTTGCGCGGATAGTCCAAGTATGGATCGTTTTTCTGAGCTACTATAAACAACACAAACCTGGAATTGATTATCATATTTCTTTCAAACTTCAATCAACACACAGACAATGAAAAACTACTGGGTGTTTCTGACTTTAGTAGCGGTACTCAAAATGGGAACCTTACCCGTCAATACCGTCAAGGCACTGGCACTGGAAGAAGGCAGCCTGCTTCTTACAACTACTGAGTTGACAGTACGGCAGCAAATTAACCCATCTAATCTCAGTACTCTGTTATAATGGATATGAAGCGCGACTATTATGAGGATGTGCAGCTTCTGCATGGAAAAACAGCCAGGTTCTGGTTTTTCCTGCTGCTGATCACATTGGCTTCCCTTCCATTCATAATAAAGGGATACTATGTCTATATCCTGAGCCTGATGGCCGTTAATGTCATTGTTGCACTCGGGCTGAACCTGCTGGTGGGAAATACCGGACAGATCTCCCTGGGCCACGCCGGGTTTGTTGCGATTGGCGCCTACACCACCGCTATCCTGATGATTTCATTCGCAGTACCGTTTATCCCGGCCATGATTGCCGGCGGACTCATCGCTGCTTTTTTCGGTTTTCTGCTCGGCTTGCCCGCCCTTCGGCTGGAAGGGCCATATCTGGCTATCGCAACGCTGGCATTTGGCCTTGCCATCACAACTGTCATTGGAAGAGTGGGCTTTTTCGGCGGACATATGGGACTATCCGTGCCTGCTGTTCGTTTCGAATCCTTAGGTTTAACCCGCGATGAGTCTGTCTATTATGTGGCTATGATCACCGCTGTACTGCTGGGAATTTTTGCCCGAAACTTTTTAAAAACCCGTCCGGGCCGGGCATTTCAGGCAGTTCGCGACAGCGATATTGCAGCGGCCGCGATGGGCGTCAATGTCAGCTACTATAAAACCCTCAGTTTTGCGGTGAGTGCCTTTTATGCCGGTATTGCAGGAGGGTTATGGGCGATTCTGATCGGCTTCATCAACCCCGGCCTGTTTAGCTTTATACTCTCTATACTGTACCTGGCTACAGTTGTGATCGGCGGGCTGGGTACCATTCTCGGCTCTGTGCTGGGAGCCGTTGTGGTCACTTTTCTAAGCCTGCAGCTCGAAAATGTGCAGACTATTCCCGGCATCGGGCAGCTGCTGGAAGCATTTTCTAAACAATTTATGACACTGAGCGGACTTCCCAACATCGTTTGGGTGCTAACAGGGTTGATCCTGATACTGATCGTCTTATTTGAACCGCTTGGCCTGTACGGCATCTGGAGCCGCATTAAAACCTACTGGAAAACCTGGCCCTTTTAATATGACCGGTCAACTGATCATTAGCGGATTAACCATTGGAAGCATTTATGCTATGCTTGCCCTTGCTATGTCCATCATCTATAAAGCTTCGGAAATTCCGAACTTTGCACAGGGTGATATGGGGATGATCTCAACCTATATTGCCTATATGATTTTGGTGGTGCATGGATGGCCATTCTGGATGGCATTTGCCGGCGCTATGATCTTTGCCGTGATACTGGGTTTTCTGTTTGAGTTTTTGTTTATCCGGCGTGCCAAAGAACCCAATATTTTAAACCTCATTATCGTCACTCTCGGGTTTCAGCTGTTTTTGTACGGAATGACCGGGTGGCGATGGGGGTCTGATCAACGCCGGCTTGGGATGCCTTTTTCTGAAACTGACACTATCAATGTAGGGGGTGTTGTAATCAGCCACCTGGGAGTGGCAACGATCCTGACATCAATCATCATTATGGTAATGTTGTGGTTCTTTTTGAGCCGGACCAAATTGGGCCTGGCCATGAAAGCCGTTCAGCAGAACCCGATGGCCGCCGAGATTAACGGCATTCCAAAAGACCGTATCCTGGGGATCTCGTTTGCCATCAGTTCGGTGATCGGTGCCATGGCGGGGATGATGATTGCCCCCATCACCACACTCGATCCAAATATGATGTGGGACCCGCTCATGAAGGGGTTTGCAGCGGCCGTACTTGGCGGCATGACCAGCCTGCCCGGTGCCATCATCGGCGGATATTTGCTGGGTATCATTGAAAATCTTTTCGGCTTTTATGTTTCGTTAGAGTTTAAATCGGTTGTGGCATTTTTGATTATTGTGCTGGTGCTGGTTTTCAAACCGGCCGGTATTTTGGGGCATCACTACGTGAGGAAAGTATAATGCCGATGCTTAAGGTTTCACATATCACCAAAACATTCGGAGGGCTGAAAGCGCTGGATGACCTCTCATTTTCGGTTGAAAAGGGTGAAATCTATTCCGTAATCGGACCGAATGGCGCCGGTAAATCAACCCTGTTTAATTGCATCAACAGTATCTATACCCCCGAAAACGGCACCATTTCCTATAAAGGGGAAGAGATCACAAACCTCAGTTCAAACGGTGTGGCATCCCTCGGCATAGCACGTACATTTCAAAACATAGAGCTGTTTTCCAGGTTAACAACAATGGAGAATCTGATGCTGGGCAGGCATTTGCATATGAAAACCGGACTGTTAGCATCGGCATCGATGTGGTGGCGAGGGTCAAAAGCCGCACAGGAAGAGATAAAACACCGGGAAAAAGTGGAAGAGATTATCGACATACTCGACCTGCAGGCCTATCGCGATAAATTCGTTTCGCAGCTGCCGTACGGAATCCAGAAAATGGTGGAACTGGGCCGTGCATTATGTATGGAACCCGATCTGCTTTTACTGGATGAACCGGCCGCCGGTCTTAACAATGAAGAGCGTGAAGATTTGATTTTCTGGATTCGTGATATTCGTGATGAATTTGGCATCACAGTGGTAATGATTGAGCACAATATGCAGATGGTTGTGGATATATCCGATCGCATATTGGTCATTAATTTCGGGAAAAAACTGGCAGAGGGTCTGCCCGAAGAGGTCATAAACCATCAGGAAGTTATTAATGCATATTTAGGGCAACCATGAGCGCACTTCTTCAAATTAAAAATATCGAAACCTATTACGGGTTGGTTTATGCTCTCAGGGGTGTTTCCCTGAATATTGAACAGGGAAGCATCACAACTATTTTGGGAAACAATGGTGCAGGTAAAACGACCATCTTAAACAGTATTGCAGGATTGATCGACGATCAGCCGGAAAAGGGTGAAATCTGGTTTGACGGGAAAAAGATCAATGGAATGAAAACGGTCAAGATTATCGGTATGGGAATTGGCTATGCACCCGAAGGGCGTCAAATATTCAACGAGCTGACCGTAAAGGAGAACCTTGAGATGGGTGCCTATTCACGAAGTAACCGAAAAGAGATATCAGATGATATCGATAAAATGTTCCGATACTTCCCGGTACTGGAGGAACGGTCGAAACAGCTTGCGGGCACTCTTTCAGGCGGTGAACAGCAGATGCTGGCTATCTCCAGGGCATTGATGAGCCGCCCCAAAATGCTGATGCTGGATGAGCCTAGCCTCGGATTGTCACCCATCCTGGTGAAGGAGATTTTTGGTATCATCAAAACGATCAATGAAGATGGGGTCACCATTCTCCTGGTAGAACAGAATGCCAACATGGCCCTGAGTATTGCACATTATGGATACATTCTGGAAAACGGCCGGTTTGTTACGTCGGGGAGTTCTGAAAAACTAAGGGAGAACGACGATGTAAAGGAGTTTTATCTCGGACTTAAATCGGAGACATCAGTGAAGGGTTACCAGCGCTATAAACGGAAAAAACGGTGGAACTGATGGAGATCAGACAGTCAACCATACCGAAGATCTTTCGTGAAACCGTAAGCAAGTACGGCGACCGAACCGCTATGCGCCAAAAAAAATTGGGTGTCTGGAAAGGAATGTCGTGGAATCAATACCATGAACGCGCCCTCATGGTCTCTTCAGCACTGATTGAGCTGGGGTGTAAACCGGGCGACTCTATCTCCATATTGGGGGATAATTGCGCCGAATGGCTCTGGATCGATATGGGGGCTCAGTATATCGGCTGTATTTCAGTGGGGATTTATTCAACCAACTCCTGGCAGCAGTGTGAATATGTGATTGAACATTCTGAAAGTAAAGTGCTTTTTGCTGAAAATGAGGAGCAGATCGATAAATGGCTGGAATTTCGGGAAAATACTCCGGGACTAATGAAAACCATTGCCTGGGAATATAAGGGGCTGCGTGAATTTCAGGATCCCGACTTCCTCATGTTCGATAACTTTATGGAACTGGGTCGTTCAACCCTCGAAAAAAATCGCAAAACGATTGAAGAGTATGCGGATGCTGTGCAACCCGACAATACGGCCATTCTGGTCTATACCTCAGGGACAACAGGCAGACCAAAAGGGGCTATTCTGACTCACGGAGCTCTCTCCTGGATGTCAGGTACGATTGCAGTGCTCGATCCTGAAATGGAATTTAATAAGCATGACGAGGTGATGTCATTTCTGCCGCTGTGCCACATTTTTGAACGGCTTTTTAGTTTCTACCTGCACATCCGGGTAGGCTATATCGTCAATTTTGTGGAGAGCCTGGAAACCATACCCGAAAACCTGAGGGAGATACAGCCTACGATTGGTTATGCAGTACCACGGATCTGGGAAAAAATTCATTCGGGTATCATGATCCGGATGGCTGATACCACATGGCTCAAACGGGTTCTGTTTGAACAGGGAATCAAAATCTGTAAAAAAGCTGCCGGCTATACACTCGATAAGAAGCCGGTTCCCTTATTCCTGAAGATCACCAGAAAGATCGTTGACCTGATGGTTTTCCGAAAGCTCAGGGAGAGGCTTGGAATGAAACGCATGAAAGTTGCCTTTTCCGGTGCGGCACCGATTTCTCCTGAGATCTTGAGTTTTTATCACGCCATCGGGGTAACCATGCTGGAAGGGTATGGTCAGACAGAGGGGAGTGGTGTCAGCACGTTTACTACGGCCAAAGATTTTAAACTGGGAACAGTAGGAAAAGTTCTGCCGGGCGCGGATCTTCGGTTGAGCGAAGATGGTGAGATATTGATTAAATCTCCGGGCCTGTTTGAAGGGTATTATAAAAATCCGGAAGCAACTTCCGAAACGCTTAAGAATGGATGGCTCCACTCCGGCGATATTGGGGAGCTGGATGAAGGTGGATATCTCACAATTGTGGATCGAAAAAAGGATCTGATCATCACGGCGGGAGGTAAAAATATTGCCCCTCAATACATCGAAAATAAGTTAAAAGTGAGCCCTTACATCAACGATGCCGTGGTCATTGGCGATCAGAGAAAATTTATATCTGCGCTGATTGTATTGGATGAAGATAATGTGATGAAATTTGCCGGGGATCATAAACTTCAGTTTTCGACCTATTCAGATCTGACGAAAAATGAGTCGATCATAGAGTTGATAGATTCTGAAATAAAGAAAGTAAACAACGAATTGGCACGCGTAGAACATGTGAGGAAATTTACCATATTAACGAAAAGACTTTATCAGGAAGATGGTGAAGTGACCCCAACCATGAAGGTGAAGCGCAATAAAATGAATGAGATGTATCAGGAAGAAATAGAAAAAATGTATCAGCGGGATTAACCAAAAAATTAAAACACGGAAATGATGAAATACTTAAATCGAATAGTACCAGTTCTGTTCATTGCTGCATTCACACTATTTATAGCATGTGAACGCGGTGGTGATGCCACCGGTGTGACCGAGGATGAAATCGTGATCGGTTCGTGGGGACCGCTAACAGGTCCGGGCGCTCTCTGGGGGAATATTTTGCGGGGGATGGACGCATATTTTGATATGGTCAATGAAGAGGGCGGCATTCATGGGCGGAATGTCCGGTTTGTTTATCGGGATGATGGATATGAGCCTCCGAGAACGGTATCGGCCGTGAGGCAGATGGTCCAGAATGACAATGTTTTTGCATTTGTTGGCGGTATTGGCACAGCTCCTTCAATGGCGGTAAAAGATTATATCATTGAAAATAACATCCCGTGGGTTGGTCCTCTTACCGGGAGTACCCATTTTGCCTATCCGCCTCAGGAAAATATTTTTGCCCTGTTTCCCCTCTATGCAAGAGAGGGAGCTGTTCACGCTGAATATGCACTGGATGAGCTTGGAGCTGAAAGGATAGCGATTATTTATCAAAATGATGACTATGGCAGAGGGGGTTTGATCGGTGCTGAAATGATATTGGAAGAGCGGGGGATGGATTTTGTTGAAAGGTTATCAGTTGAAATCACTGATTCTGACCTGAGCTCTCACGCTGCGCGTTTACGTCAGTCGGGTGCGGATATGGTCATGATGTGGCTGCTGCCGCGACAAGCGGCCATTATAATGGGTAATACGGCTGTTTTGGGTTATAATCCCACATGGATGGCCAGCAGCGCCCTTGGTGATATGGGGCTGATGATTGATATTACCGAAGGAAGATGGGAGGGCGTACTCTTTTCTATGTTTGGGGAGATGCCCTACAGTGATCATGAACAGATGCAAGCATATCGGGCTGCTTTCGAAAAGAAATATCCTGACCTGAGATGGGGGCTGTTTGCATCGTCAGGTTTTGTGTTTGCTGAGGTACTGGTTGAAGGACTGGAGCGGGCAGGCAGAGACCTTACACGGCAGAGTTTAATAGAGGCCATGGAAACATTTGAAGGCTGGCAAGGCGTTGGGGCGGAAGTTACATTTGCGCCCGGAGTGCGTCAGGGTTCTTCATCTCTTTATCTCGTAAAAGCAAAGGGTGGATTGGATTATGAAATCCTGACTGATTTTATGGATTCAGACATCGATATCGATGAAGCAATTCGAAGACTGAGGTAGGAGAAACTGATCTGCGTTCGGCCTGGAAGTAAGGAGGTCAGGCTACTATGTACACGTGTATGTGGGCATGGAAGGGCTCAGGAAAATTTAACCGTTCCGAGGATTCGTGAGAAAGGGGCACAAAGGGAAATCTTTGCGGGCCACAAAGATTCACGAAGAATTCTATCATATGACCGAAAAGTCCAAACATTTGGGCGGATAGTCCAAGTATGGATTGTTTTAAAAAGCTACTATGGGTATAACAAACTAGGGACCGGTTCTCTTATTCCGGTCAAACTTCAATCCATACGTACACTATGAAGAGTCAATCAGATCACTCAAATAAACCATTTCCCAACCGGCACCTGGCTGGGGGTAAAAGAACTGGCCCTGCCGGAATTTATGATTGAAATCGAACTGGAAACGCATATAACTAAATAACCATAATTAAATAACCCCAAAACATCATGAATTTAGAACTTAAAGATCGTAACTGTGTAATCCTCGGTGGCAGCCGCGGAATCGGACGCGCTATTGCTATTGGTTTAG
>JAFIET010000064.1 GCA_020832405.1 Balneolales bacterium | reverse complement strand
CGCACCCCAATTTTCCGTGTGCCGTAGGTACACCATATGCCCGCTGTAATGAGCATGGTTTCGGAGGCCTTAACAGGTTTATGAAACATGGACCAAAATCTACCCATCTTGCTTCCCGGGTGGGCGGCAGCCAGATCAGGCCGGGATTTCCGAAGATTCATAATTTGCCTGTACCATTTTACCCGGCAGCCGGGACGGGGCCAAAATCCCGTAGGGATTTCACATGGGTAGAAAAAAAGCCCGCACCCCAATTTTCCGTGTGCCGTAGGTACACCATATGCCCGCTGTAATGAGCAGAGTTTCGGAGGCCTTATCAGGTTTGTGAGGCATGGACCAAAATCTACCCATATTGCCGGGATACGGAGACCAGGTAGGAGCAGAAGACCGAAGCCCGCGGCTAAAAGCCAAAAGCCAACAGCTAAACGCCTTTCTTCAGCAAATATTCCCAAAGTTTGCTCATCGGCTCGAAGCCTGTGGGGTTTTTGCGGTCGGGCAGTTCGCGGTTCAGGGTGCCCCGCTTTTCGAGCCAGTAGGGCAGCTTCACGTAAAAATCGCGGTAGGCCTGCCAAACGGCAAGGTGATGGGGGATGTCGCCCCGGAGCAGAAAACGCATGCCAATGGCGGCATCGAACATCAGCCGGGCAGCCAGCACCGGAATAAGGGCTGCGGCACGGTAATTTTTGGTGAGCATGGCCAGGCTGTTGCGGATGTTGAAGTACATCTTCCGGGGATTGCCCTGCGCGAGGGTGCCCCCGCCCAAGTGCCGCACGACCGAATCCGGACTGATCCGGATCTCCCAGCCGGCCCGCTGCAGCCGCCAGCACAGGTCAATTTCCTCCATGTGCAGCACAAAGTCCTCATCAAAGCCGCCGGCTTCCAGAAACAGGTCGCGCCTCACGCAAAACGCGGCTCCGGAGGCCCAGAAAATTTCCACGGGATAGGTGCCATACTGACCGGTATCGCGCTCAATGGCGTCGAACACCCGGCCGCGGCACCAGGGGTAGCCCAGCTCGTCGAGCATGCCGCCCGCCGCGCCGGCGTAATCAAAAAACTCGGGGTAGCGGTCAGAGCGGATCACGGGCTGCGCGGCAGCCAGTTTCGGGAACTCCTTAAACAGGCGCACCATGGGCTTCAGCCAGGTTTGCTCAACGCGCACATCGTTGTTCAGAAACACGAGCAGCTCCCCGCCCGCAGCCTTCGCAGCGCGGTTGTTGCCGCCGCAGTAGCCGTAATTTTGGTCCAGCTCCAGCACCCTGAACTGCGGAAAGCGGGCTTTCACCCTTTCTACGGAACCGTCATCTGAGGCGTTATCGGCAAGGATGAGCTCCAGGTTCGGGTAGTCCGTTGCAGCAAGGGCCGGCAGGTACTCCTCAAGATGGGCAAGTCCGTTCCAGTTAAGCACAATTACGGATACCGGCGGAAAGCTTTCCTCTGCCGGATGCGGCGGCTGCATTTCTTTTGGTTGATTCATGGGTTTAGGGTCTCATCCTGATAGCTTGTTTACCTCTCACTTTAACCGAAAGGTTTGGTTGATGCAAGATAGCCTTTAAATACCGCCCGTGCCGTAGGGCAGCCCATAATTCGTGTAAAAACAAAAACCGGAAGCGGCAGCAGCCCAAAGATTTAATTTTCCAATCAGCGGGGAATAAAATAACTTAAGGTTTCAAGCTTCAGCCCTCCTCAAGGCCCGAACCAACGCTAAACTGCTTATGCCCGAAACCAAACTTTCTGATCTGAAGCGCTGGGAACAAGCCGGCCTGATTGATGCCGAAACGGCCGCCCGAATCCGGGCTTTTGAAGAACAGCAGGGCCTGCAGGCGGGGTCAGATTCCGGTAATGGGGCTTCACCGGCTTTCCTGAGTAATTTACTGAGTTTGTTTGGCGGGGTGATGGTGGTTCTCGGCCTCATCCTGCTGCTGGCCTGGCAGTGGGATGTGCTCACCCCGTGGCAGCAAACAGCGCTGTCGTTTGCACTGCTGATCGCTTCCCTCGGCTATGCGGGATTTTCGCTTTGGAAAGCCGCGCCCGGCGGCGGACGCCTGCACCGGGAAATCAGCGCGGCGGTCTGGTTTCTGGTGAGCGGCGCCGTGCCCGTTCTGCTGTCCGAAATCTGGCAGCTGCCCGGCGACACCGGCCTCTGGATGCGAAGCTGGGCGTTCATAACCCTGCCCATGCTCTGGCTGATGCGCAGCTATGCCCTCTCCCTGCTGATGCTCGGCCTGCTCTTCGCCCTCAGCATTTTTGCCATTGGTCACCCCGACGACTTCTGGCCTACGGCTGCGGCCTGGCTCATCACCGCGCTCAGCCTGCCGTGGTACCTGCTTCTGCTACAGCACAGCCGCATCGCCGCAATCCGGCAGGCACACGGCTTCGCCCTCGCGCTGCTGCCGCTCGTGCTGCTGGGTACAGCCGGCCTTATTCAGGAAACGGCCCTGTTCACCTACCTCGCCCTCGCTTCGGTAATGATCCTGCTGGCCTACCTGAAAACGCTCCGGCCCATGAAAACCTGGCTGCTCTTTTGGGGACTTTGCACCGCGGCTTTCATCCTCACGCTTTCCTCCTTCGCTTTTGTTTGGGAGGGATATGAGCTTTCCGCCCTCAACAAGCCCGACAGCTGGCTGCCGCTGCTGCTGCTTTTCGTGCTCATGATGCTGCTGCATGCCCGTCACCGAAAAACCGGGGTCACCGGTCAGGCGGAGTTTCGGGCGGCTGCGCTGCTTGTTTTGCCGTACCTGGGCGTGGTACTGCTCAGCGACTTCAGCGGCCCGCTCGCGCAAACCGGCGCCAATCTGCTGCTGCTGGTTTTCGGGATTTTGATGATGCGGGCAGGCATCAGGCAGCTGAAGCCGGTTTACCTTAATTTCGGGGTGCTACTGCTTTCATTTCAGCTGCTTGCACGCTTTTTTGAGGCCGAGTTTCCGGTGTGGGTGCGCGGACTCGGTTTTCTGGCCGCCGGACTTTCCCTGCTGCTTGCCAACCGCTGGCTGAGCGCACAGCCCGCCCGGCGGGGCGGAGGCCCAGGCCCTGATGCCGGCGCAACTCCGGAGCCGGCCCAACCCGAAGTCCCCCAACCCAAACCTGACGAGCCCGGCGCCCGTGAGCGGCTGTTCCGCGCCGCCATCCGTTTCGGAAAGGATCTGAACGCATGAACAAAAACCGAAGCCGCCTGCTCTCCGCTTTCCTGCTTATAGCCCTGCTGCAAACCGGCCTTTACAGCGGCATTGTGGTCCGCCATCACAACATCCTTCAAAAAGGCGAAGCGTTTGTTTTTATTTGGGGTGATGTGTACCTGCCTGACCCGCAGCCAGGTCAGCGAATCACCGTCGGGGAAGCAACAATTGTGCTCGGCTGGCCGGCTGAGGTACCCCTGCCCGACCCCTGGCAGGATAGCCCGCCGCTTTACCTGCTGTTTGAAGCCGGCACCGATGCTGCCGGGAACCCCGTAATTGCGTACGCCTCGGAATCCCCGCCCCGGCACGCTGATGCCTTTTTGAAAGCACGATTAAGGCACGTAGTTCGTGCCGACGAAAGTATCGGGGCCGGCTTGCTGCTCCCGGAGTTTCGGCCGGGGATCAATTCCATCACCCTACAAAACACATCCCAAGAAAAAAGCGCCCCGGAAACATACGAAGATGCTTCCGAAAGGCGCTTTAGAGAAGAACTTTGGCAGGCACGGCTGCAGCTGAAAATTTACCGCGGTACCTACGCGGTAGTTTTTCTGGAAATTACGCGGTGAGTTTTTTGGGATGAATCATTCGCCGCGATGGCTGCGGATGACTTCACTGATGGCGTCGAATTCGCGCTGCGGACCTCTTGAGCCGGTCTCTGTTTTGTAGAACGTACCGTCGGGCCTCACATATACTTTGTAGGGGATGCCGCGGATTTCCAGCTTGGTTGCGAGCTCATCGCCGTGCACAAAAATGAAGTCGTAATCGTGCTGATCGATGAAGCGGCGCACAACCGTTTCGGTATCGCTCCAGCCGGGAGAAACGGCAAGGACCACAAAATCATCGGGGAAATCGGCCATGAGCTGATTCAGGGCCGGCATGATGGCGAGGCAGGGGCTGCACCAGGTTTCCCAGAAATCGATGAGCACGGTTTTACCCGCAAAATCGGAAACGCGCACCGGGTTGCCGTCCCAGTCGCGGAATTCAGCAGCTTCGACCGCTGCAATCTGCGCTTCGTTCAGGCTGTTGTTTTGAGCCTGAACGGCATGCGAAAAAGCAAGGCCGGCGAAAAGCGCCGATACCAACACAAAATATTTGATCATAACCAGTTCAGTTTAAATTGGGGATTATGGTATCTAAACCTAACGCCCGCTTCGCGCATTCATTGAGCGGAAAGCTTAAGAAAAGATATTTTTGATGCGGGAGAAAAATCCGTCTTTGTTATCGGCCTGCATTTTGGGGTCAAAATGCTCGCTTTCCTGCAGAGACTGAACCACTTTACGCTCTTTATCGCTCAGCTTGGTCGGGATATAGACGTTGATGCGCACAAACTGATCGCCGTACACATTGTTGCTGTTCAGGCGCCGGATGCCTTTTTCCTTCATGCGCAGGTGCTTGCCGGAAGGCGTGCCGGGCTCGATCTTGAGCTTGGCCTTCCCTTTCAGGGTCGGCACTTCGGCTTCGGTACCAAGTATGGCGTCGGGAATGCTGATTTGCAGGTCGTAAAAAATATCGTCGCCGTCGCGCTCGAAATATTCGTGCTCTTTTTCCTGAATCACCACGAGCAGATCGCCGGCATCGCCGCCGCGGATGCCCTGATTTCCCTTGCCTCGCAGGGTGATATAGTTGCCGGTCGAAACCCCGGACGGGATTTTGACCACGATGGTTTCGTCGCCTTTGGTGCGGCCTTCGCCGGAGCAGCTTTTGCACTTGTTGCGGATGGTGCGGCCCTCGCCCTGACAGCTCGGGCAGGGCTGAACGTTCACAAAGGAACCGAACATGGTGCGCGAAACCTGCCGGTACTCGCCGGTTCCGTTACAGGTGCCACAGGTCATGAAGTCTTCGCTCGTTTCAGCACCGGTGCCGTTACAGCTGCCGCATTTGGTGAATTTGGTAACTTTGAGCTTCTTCTCCACCCCGTAGGCAATTTCCTCGAGGGTGAGCGGCATATTCAGCTTCATATCAGAGCCGGGCACGCCCGACGACCGTCGGCCGCCCCCGCCACGTGAGCTTCCCCCGAAACCGCCGCCGCCGAAAATATCCCCGAAACGGCTGAAGATATCTTCGAAATCCATCTCCTGATATCCGGCACCGCCACCGCCTCCAAATCCGCCGCCGTTAGCTGCGGCATGGCCGTAACGGTCGTAGCGGGCGCGCTTCTGATCGTCTTTTAAAACGTCAAAAGCCTCAGCGGCTTCCTTAAACTTGGTTTCTGCTGAGGCATCTCCGGGATTGCGGTCAGGGTGGTATTCCATCGCTTTTTTGCGGTAGGCTTTCTTGATGTCGTCGGCGCTGGCTCCGCGGTCAACGCCCAGTACTTCGTAGTAGTCTCGTTTGCTCATGAAGTTGAATTTACCCCGGCCGGGGTAAGGAACCCTCAGGCCGGGATTTCAAAGGTTTTGGAGTGATTATTTATTCGCTAACAATAACTTTGGCGTGACGAATCACTTTTTCGCCCAGCTTGTAGCCGGTTTCGAGTACCTGCAGCACGGTGTTGCTTTCGGTGCTGTCATCCGGTGCCGGCTGACGCATCAGCGCGTCGTGCAGCTCCACATCGAAAGGGATGCCTGTTTCATCGATGGGCTCGACGCCCATTTTTTCCAGGGTTGAGGCGAATTTGCTGTGCACCATTTTGACCCCGTCGGTGAAGGCGTTGCTGCTGCCCTCGGGCACGTTCTGCAGGCTTCGGCCCAGATCGTCAAAAACCGGAAGGAAATCGGCAACGGCCTTAATTTTGGCGTCATCAAACAGCTGAAGGCGCTCGCGGTTCGTGCGGCGGCGCATGTTTTCGAACTCGGCAATTTTCCGGAGAATCTGATCTTCCTTGCTTTGGAGCTGCTCTTTAAGCTGCTCAATTTCTGCCTCAAGGGCGGCTTTACCGGCATCAGCGCCGGCGTTTTGATCTTCTGCAGCAGATGCTTTTTCCTGGTCAAGCGTTTCGGTTTCAGCCGCAGGATCGAGTTCGCTGTCCTGATTGGTGCTGTTTACGTTTTCAGTACTCATCGTCGTTTTGATAAATAAGCGGGTTAAAGAATGAAGCCGCGAAGCTGCGGCTGCCTGAATTTTGGCTCTAAGCTGCAAATTTCATACCAAGCGGTTTATTTAGCCAGCCTTGTGAGAATGTCAGAAAATAAAGCATGAAAAAGGATCGCGACGGCCGGAAGCCTGTCAGACTTCATTCTCCGCGCGCCCGATTTCAGCGGCTTACTTCTCGTTGAAAATTTCGATCAGGTTGCCGTCCGGGTCAGATACGAACAGGAAACGGCCGTTCTTCCGGTTGGCCGGACCGCTGATGATGGTAACTTCCCGCTCTTTTAAATAGGCGGCCATCTCATCAATAACAGCGGGGTCAGCTACCGTGAAGCCAAAGTGATCTACGCGGTAATCTTTGGAATCGCGGTTGTAGCTTGTCTCGGCTTCAACGAGCACGATGGAATCTTTGCCGATGCGGTAAACGGCCATGCTCCGGCCCATTTTTTTCTCCAGCTTGAACCCCAGAATCCCCCCGTAAAAGGCCTCTGCCCGCTCAATTTCATTAACTCTCAGGGTGATGTGATTGAGCCCGGTCGGCTTAAATTTGTCCATCGGCATAAGTGTATTTCCTTTAAAAAGTGATGTAGATCTGATGATGTGAGGCAGGCCGGCCATGAGCGCCGGTTTTCCCTGCAAAGATTATCGGAGGCAGGTTTTGTCTGCAAATACTTTAGCCTTATAATTTAAGGCTTTCCGCTTCCTTAATGAAATGTGATAAACGATACCGGCGCGGGCAGGCGTTCATCTGCCTTGTAAACGCCGTTCGTAAACCCAACCCGTTCATGACCGAATCTCCCTTAACTGAAGAAAACCGACAGCTTGCAGAGCCGGGCACCTTGTACCTGGTGGGCACGCCAATCGGCAATGTGCAGGATTTCACCCCGCGCGCGCAGCAGATTCTGAGCAGCGCTTCCGTAATTGCCTGCGAAGACACCCGCACGAGCGGCGCCATGCTGCGCAGGCTGCTCATTCAGACGCCCCTCACCTCCTTCCATCAGCACAACGAACACAGGAAGGCCGGCGAGCTGGTAAAGAGGCTTCAGACCGGGGAGTCGGTGGCGCTCATCAGCGATGCGGGCATGCCGGCGATTTCTGATCCCGGCTTTTTGCTGGCCCGGGCAGCGCATCAGGCAGGCGTGAAAGTCGTGCCGGTTCCGGGGCCCGTTGCCGGGGTAACCGCGCTTGCCGCAAGCGGACTGCCGAGCGACCGCTTCGTTTTCGAGGGCTTCCTGCCACAAAAAAAAGGACGCAAAACGCGTATCGCCGCCCTCGCCGAAGAAGAGCGCACCGTGGTGCTGTACGAAAGTCCGCACCGCATCGAAAAGCTGCTGCGGGAGCTGCTCGAAGTATGTGAACCCGGCCGCCTCTGCGCCGTGGGCCGCGAGCTCACCAAGCTGTTTGAGGAAATCCTGCGGGGCAGCCTCACCGAAGTACATGCCACGCTCAGCAGCCGCGAAAAACAGAAAGGCGAATTTGTGTTCATACTCGCCGGCAAAAACTACTCCGAAGAATCCGTATCCGTACCCGAAACCGATGCCTGATTTCATGTTCCGCCTGAACCGCTGGCAGCTCGCCCTGGTTTCCGGCCTGCTTATGGGCCTGAGCTTTTCCCCTTTCCCCTTCCCCTTCCTGCTTTTTCCGGCTTTTGCGCTGCTCATGCGCCTCTCCGCGCTCAGCGGCAGCTTCCGCGAAGCGGCCTATTTCAGCTACCCGGCCTTCCTGCTGTGGAACGTAATCACCACCTACTGGCTCACCATGGCAACCGTGATCGGAGGGGTTGCCGCCATCCTGGCCAACAGCGCCATCATGGCCGTGGTTTTCGGGCTGATGCACCTGTGCCTGAAACGCCTCAAAAACCGGGCGTTCGCCTTCATCAGCGCCGCGGCCATCTGGGTGAGCTACGAATGGATGCACCTGCATTGGGACCTCGCCTGGCCCTGGCTCATCCTCGCCAACGCATGGTCCACCTGGACCTTCGCCGTGCAGTACATCGAATTCACCGGCTTTCTGTCCGTCAGTTTTCTCACTATAATAATTGCGTTCTTTTTGGGTGATGGGATTGGTGCCCTTCGGACAAATCCCGTCAGTTCCGGCTTGGGTCAGGGCTTCGCGAAACCAGAGCCCCGCAAAAAGCCGCTGCTCACCGCTGCCGGACTTTGGCTCGGGAGCATCCTCCTTTCTCTGCTCATCCACTGGCAGACCGATTTTGAGCCTGAAGGCTACACCAATGTAGTTGTGGTGCAGCCCAACTACGACTCCTACCTGCCGCTTGCCGGCTATGAGGATACCACCACACCGCTGCTCGAACTCACCGCCATGATCGACAGCGTGGTAACCGCCAACACCCACATCATGTTCTGGCCCGAAAACGCCCTCATGGGGCGGGTCTCGCAGATCAGCCGCAGCAGCAACGACCTTCACCTGTTTCAGAAAGCCGCGCAGTGGAACGTACCTATTGTTACCGGCGCGGCCTTTTTCATGTACTATCAGAACGAGCCGCCACCTCGGGTACACCGCACCGACTACCTGGGCCGGCCCTTCAACATCTTCAACAGCGCGGTCGGATTTTTCCCCGACGGAAGCTTTGAGCACTACAATAAAATACGCCTCGTGCCCATCGTAGAGCGGATGCCCTTTGCCCACACCCTCAGCCGTCTGCCGCTGAACCTCGACTGGGGCGACATCACCGGATTCGGGCGGGGCGAGCGTATGCACGTGTTCGAAGCCACCAACGGGGTTCTGGCACCGGCGGTAGTCTGCTACGACTCCGTTTTCCCCGCTGTTGTGCGTGAAAGCGTGCTGATGGGGGCCGGTTTCGTGGCCGTGATTACCAACGACGGCTGGTGGGGCCGCACAAGCGGGCACCTGCAGCACTACGAATTTGCCCGGCTGCGCGCCATCGAGCTGAGGCGCGCCGTAGTGAGGAGCGCCAACAACGGCATCTCCGGCATGATTACCGCCGACGGCCGCCCGCACACCCGCACCGAATACTGGACCCGCACCGCCTTCGAGCTGCAGGTACCCACCTACACGCGCATCACCTTCTACGCCCGCCACGGCGACTGGTTCAACCTCCTCATGCTGCTCACCGCCATCGCCGGCATTGCGGTGAGCTTTCGGAAGCGCTGGTGATGGGGGGATTGGGGTATTTATCTGAACGTTTGTTATATTTATACTTCAAAAAGTCAGCTCCATCTGACCTTAGGAAGCGATAACTATCCTAAAAGTTCAGGGTCATATAAATCCCATCCATCATTAACTTAGCTCATCAAATCATGCAAGTACAAGTGATTAAAGACAGCAAGGGAAAAGCACAGGGCATTTACATTCCGATTGATGATTGGGAAATGCTCAAAAAACAATTTACGGGTTTGAAAGAGTTTGATTATGGTGACCCCGACCGTGAACAGCTTATTTCCGAATTAAAACAGTCTGTATCAGAACTAAAACTGATAGATGAAGGGAAACTCAAAGCACGGCTCGCAAAGGAATTACTTGACTCCCTATGAGTTTCGAGGTTTATTCGATTCCCGTTTTTGAAAAGCAAACAAAAAGGCTTGGGAGAAAATATCCGTCCCTGAAAAAGGACCTCGCCATCCTGATTGATCAGCTGAGCCAAAACCCGGTTATCGGCACTCCCCTTGGTAAAGGTTTTTATAAAGTCCGACTTTCGATATCATCAAAAGGAAAAGGCAAATCGGCTGGTGCAAGAGTCATAACTTATGTAAAAATCACAGAGACCGCAGTTTACCTGTCGTATATCTATGATAAGTCTCAAAAAAGTACCATAGCCGAAAGTGAACTCGAAGAACTACTGAGACAATTCCAGGATAATTAAGGTGCTTAAATTGAAGGGGTTGAACACACGGACTCCGGTGAATTCCCCACTCTGAACACCTCTTTTTAATTCGGAAAAACCTCCAGGCTTTTGAAACCCTGGAGGTTTTTCGTAGCATGATTTGCCAGATCCTTCGACTACGCTGCGCTTCGCTCAGGATGACACGGGTGCCGGGGCAGCATGCGGCGCGGCTGGCCGCGCCGGGCTTGTTGGGGTTGACGGAGGCTGCGGATTTGCTAAAAGCTCGCGCCCCAACCGGGGCGCTTCCGTAGCAGGGCGGGTTTCGTGGCCGCAATACGTGTATGAGCATGCTGAAGCCCCGAATCGTATGAACCGGGCCGTGTTGCAGGATTCAAATCCTGGCACGCAGTTCTTTTTCCTCCGCCCGCGGTCGGCGGTCTGCGGTCTTCCGTCCACGGTCACTCCGGCCCATCCTTGTGCCACGTCCGCAATTTTGTACCACCCGGAGGAGGTGTATTGTAAAATATGCGGACTTCCCCCGAAGCAAACACGGACCAAACACAGAGCAAACCCGGATTTAATGAGCTCTTATCCCCGCGTTAAACGGCGTTTAAACGCAGGTATCTGATTGGGGAAAAGAGTCATTTTTTACATTCGGTTTTTGTTTAACAAATTGCTCCTTGCGCTGCTTCACCTTTGTGCGGGCAATACCAAAAGGGGCTGTAAAGTCAGGGATTTGTTCGGTAGCGCGCATTCTGCCGTACCGACTCCGGTTTCGATCTCACCACAGCCTTCCGGTTAAAATAGCCCGGGGAAATTCGGGTGCCATCAATGAGGGCTTATGGTGGATTGCTGCTTTAATTTACATGAAGATAAGACCGTTGTCTTTTTGGCATCTTGCTTAAATTCTGATATGCGCTGATTCTTCGAATAACAGCTACCTTAATACTGTAAACCCAAAGCAATTGTATAGCGACGTCACCGAAATACGCGATAATGACTGACTTGAATAAAATTTATCTGTACAGAATGACACACATTGAAAATGTGCCTCATATTCTGCGATTCGGTATAACCCATCGGAATTCACCGGACAGAAACCCAGATTTCACGCCGATTGGAGATAGCTCCCTTATTTCAGCCCGTACTTATCATATGTTGCCAAATGGCAGGCAATTGGCCGATTATATACCTTTTTACTTTAGTAGCCGAATGCCTATGCTCTACGTTATTCAAAACGGTTTTAATGGAGTACCCGCCATCTCGCCCGAACTAATCGTTTATTGTATCAGCTCGGTAGGAAAAGTTATTGCGTATGACCTTGATTATATTTTTACAGACGGACATGCTGTAGATTCTTTTTCTTCCGTCTATGGAAAAGAAGACACACCCCGTATTAAACAGCTGCTCGATTTTGAAGCAATCCGGGCGAGGTATTGGAAAGATGATAACGACCTTGATAAAAAAAGGAGAAAAGAAGCTGAATTTTTAGTTTTAAGCGACCTTCCGGCGGTTGCTATTCTTGGATTTGTAGTGTACAATAATGAAGCCCGCAAGCGACTTGAGGATTGGGGCGTTAAATCATCCCAAATCGTTACCGACAAGAAACACTACTTTTAAATATGGTTCACTTCCTCACAGGAAATATATTAGAGAGCCCGGCTGAAGCGCTCGTAAATACCGTCAATACCGTAGGTGTAATGGGGAAAGGTATTGCCCTGCAGTTCCGGAATCAATTTCCGGCCAATTACAAAATTTATAAAGCGGCCTGTGCTAACAAATCGCTTCAGATTGGTCAGTTACTCATAACGGAGGAGGAATCTCTGCTGCAAGGGAAAAAAATCATCATCAATTTCCCTACTAAGACCAACTGGAAGCTGCCCTCCGAGTACTCTTATATCAGTAAAGGATTAGAAGCACTGAAATCTGAAATCCGGAATCGAAATTTAAAATCTGTCGCCATTCCTCCTCTTGGAGCCGGCAATGGTGGGCTTGACTGGAATAGAGTGAAGCCAATGATTGTAAATGCCTTACAACATTTAAACTGCGACATATACCTGTATGAACCCAATGCTGAAATCAGGGAAATAATGAAAAGCGAACGGGTAAAACTCACGCCTGCCCGCGCCATGATGCTGGCTGTTTTGTATGATTTGGTTCGTAACGGAGAATTCGTATCCGAGTTTGCAGCGGAGAAAGTAGCTTACTTTCTACAGCGCTTTGGTGCGCATGATGCATTTAAACTCGAATTTAAGCCCAACTTTTATGGCCCGTATTCAGGAAAAGTCCGCCATGTACTGTACCACCTCAATGGCAGTTACATTATGGGTTACAGCTCTAAGGACAAAAAACCTTTTGAGGAGCTAAGTTTAATTATGGATGCTGAAAAGGAAGTAATTGCATTTTTGGACCTCCCTGAACATTCGGCTTATAAACAAATTGTAGCTGACACCAAGCAGTTCCTTTCGGGTTTTTACTCTACCTACGGTTTAGAGCTATTATCTACCGTTGATTTTATTAAGCAGGATAAAAAAGCTACGCATACAGATGAAATTTTAGCAGAAATGAAAACCTGGAATATCAGAAAAAGGACTTTGTCCGAAAATCAGAGATTTGTAGAAATCGCATTGCAGAATATTAATCAGCAGTTGGTTTAGTCATTTCAGCACAAACTAAGCAAACTGCTACTTTAGCTCTTATTCCCCCGGCGGGGGCTAATTGAGATTTAAAGCCTTTTAGGAGTATTTATCACACCTTCGATCAGGGTCTAAGAATGCATTTCGGGAATTGGAGGCAGCGTTTTTCTGCCGGGCACGTAGCAAAAACCTGACCGTTCCGGCCCGATAAAAATTATCCGCGGAAGTCCCGCACCAACCCACAAAATCCGCGTGCCGACTGCCTCGCCATAATTCCGTTTAAACAGAGTGCTTAGCCTCCCGCCGCATTTCCAAAACCTCACATTTATTTTTGGCAATCCGGCATCGGGCTTTCTTATATTGTTTGGCGCAGCGGTATTAAATTTTGTGCATTTTTGTCATTTATTCAGCCATTTAGCCCTCTTTCCTGATGAGCGAATCGTTTTTTAAGCGTCCGATCCTGAACTCACCTTACGAGTACCCCTCGAAGCACTGGGAACTTGACGATGACGGACAGCCTACGCACAAAACCCTGCCTTTCCGGAGGGAGTCGAAGCTCATCACCCCCATCCCTAAAGCTAAAAAAAGAAAAGACGGTTCAAAGCAGGGCAGGCTTGCTTTTGATGAGATCGAGGGCCTTTCCAACGAAGAAATTCAGTACGACCCTACGCCCGTCATTAACGGCCTCAGGAAAGTGGTCGATGAATGGCGCGCCCTATCTAATTCGGCTGATTGGCAGGTTACCCCGGAAACGGCACGGCTGCTCAAACACTGGCGACATCATAAATTTATGGGCTACCGTCCGTTTTTCTGTCAGGTTGAAGCAGTTGAAACCCTGATCTGGCTTACCGAGGTGGCACCAAATGCCGGGAAAAAAGGCAAACAATTTTTAGATCATATCAAAGGGGCTAATGAGGATGCCAACCCGGAACTGTTGCGAATCGCTTTGAAACTGGCTACCGGTGCGGGAAAGACAACGGTTATGGCCATGATCATTGCCTGGCAAACCATCAATGCCCTACGCAGGCCCAACAGCGATCGCTTTACGCGTGGCTTTCTGATTGTTGCCCCGGGCATCACCATTAAAGACCGCCTCCGGGTGTTGCAGCCTAACGACCCCGACAGCTATTACAAAAGCCGGGAGCTGGTTCCGCTTGATATGATGCAGGATCTGGAACGCGCGCGGATTGTGATTACCAACTACCATGCCTTCAAGCTTAGAGAGCGGTTTGAGGTTTCCCGTGCCGGCCGCTCGCTGCTTCAGGGACAGCGCGGGGAAGACATCAAAACCCTTGAAACAGAGGGCCAAATGATTCAGCGGGTGATGCCGGAGCTGATGAACCTCAAAAAGGTGATGGTCATCAATGATGAGGCCCATCACTGCTATCGCGAGAAACCTGTTGATAGCGATGCCGAAATTGACCGCCTGAAGGGCGATGACAAGCAGGAGGCCAAGAAAAACAACGAAGCCGCCCGCCTCTGGATAAGCGGCATCGAAATGGTGAAGCGTCGTATCGGCCCAACAAAAGTGATCGACCTTTCGGCAACTCCTTTCTTCCTGCGGGGCTCGGGTTATGCCGAAGGAACCCTCTTCCCCTGGACCATGAGCGATTTCTCCCTTATGGATGCCATTGAATGCGGTATCGTGAAACTGCCGCGGGTGCCAATCGCTGATAACCTTCCGGGGCAGGATCTGCCCGTGAACCGGGATCTTTGGCGCCATATCGGTAAAGACCTGCCCAAGAAGGGGCGCGGCAGCGGTAAATCGCTCGACCCCGAGAGCATCCCCCTGAAACTCCAAACCGCCCTTGAGGCGCTGTACGGTCATTACAAAAAGACGTTTGAAGTCTGGCAGAAGTCCGGCATCAGGGTGCCTCCCTGCTTCATTATTGTATGCAACAACACCGCAACCTCGAAACTTGTGTACGACTATGTTTCGGGCTATGAAAAAGAGACCGATGATGGCCACATGCCGGTTGAAGGAAAGCTGGAGCTGTTCCGGAATTTTAATGAGCACGGACATCCGTTCCCGCAGCCGAGAACCCTGCTGATCGACAGTGAGCAGCTCGAATCGGGTGAGGCCCTTGATGACAATTTCAGGAAGATGAACGCCCGGGCACTCGACCTGTTTAAACGCGAAATGGTGGAGCGTACCGGCAATGCGCAGGCGGCAGATAAGCTCACCGATCAGGAGGTGCTGCGCGAGGTGATGAACACCGTTGGCAAAGAAGGCCGCCTGGGGGCATCCATCCGCTGTGTGGTTTCGGTTTCTATGCTCACCGAGGGCTGGGATGCCAACAATGTAACCCACGTGCTGGGCGTGCGGGCATTCGGCACGCAGCTGCTATGTGAGCAGGTTATCGGCCGTGCACTCAGGCGTCAGTCGTACGAGCTGAATGAGGAAGGCCGTTTCGAAGCCGAATATGCCGATGTATTCGGTATCCCCTTCGATTTTGCCGCCAAGCCGCACGTTCAGCCGCCGCAGCCGCCGCCGGATACCGTGCGCGTTAAGGCTGTGCGCCCCGATCGCGACCATCTCGAAATCAGCTTCCCGAATGTGGCGGGGTACCGGACCGAAATTCCGCAGGATCGCCTCACCGCATCGTTTACCGCAGATTCTGAGCTGGTGCTCACAACGAAAATTGTCAGCGCCACAAATACCCAAAACTCAGGCATCATCGGGGAGCAGGAAACCCTCACTGTAGAGCATCTTAAAGATACCCGCAAATCGACCCTGATTTTCCACCTTGCGGTTTATCTGATGAACAACAAATACCGCGAGCAGGGGCAGGACCCGCCTACGCACTTGTTCAGTCAGCTCAAGCGCATCACCAAAGAATGGTTAGATAACTACCTGGTATGTAAGAGCGACACCTGGCCGGCACAGCTCCTGTACCGGGAGCTGGCTGAAATGGCCTGCAATAAAATCATGGCTGCCATCAATCAGTCAGAAACCCAAAAAGGCCGGAAGATTGTCGCCATCCTCTCCCCTTTCAACCCGAAAAGTTCAAGCCGCTTTGTAAACTTCAGCACCTCCAAAAAAGACCGCTGGGAAAGCTCGCCTGAGCGCTGCCACGTGAACTGGGTGATCCTCGACAGCGATTGGGAGGCCGAGTTCTGCCGGGTTGCCGAAGCACATCCCAAAGTGCTGGCCTATGTAAAAAACCACAACCTCGGCCTGGAAGTACCCTATCTGTTTGGCAGCAAAAAGCGGACCTACCTCCCTGATTTTATTGTGCAAATTGATGACGGCCACGGCCCCGAAAATCCGCTGAACCTGATTGTGGAAATCAAGGGCTACCGCGGCGAAGATGCCAAAGAAAAAAAGCTCACGATGGATACCTATTGGGTACCGGGGGTGAACAATCTCGGCGAATTCGGCCGCTGGGCTTTCGCAGAGTTTCGCGACGTTTACACCATCGAGAGCGATTTCAAGGAAAAGGTCGAAAGCTTTTTTGATGAGATGGTTTCCCGCTTCGTCAACCCGTCCTGAGCCGTACACGATTCTAATTGATTTTAAACCCTATGTTTGACACAACAAAAACTGATTTAAAAGCTATTCTCGTTAATGCACAAAACGGCAGGCTTCAGCTGCCGGAGTTTCAGCGGAGTTATGTTTGGGGGGATGACGACGTCCGGAGCCTTTTGGCATCCGTGCTTCGCGGCTTTCCTATTGGGGCCCTGCTAACCCTCGAAACAGGCAGTGAAATCCGGTTTAAGCCACGCCTGCTCACCGGAGTTCCTCCTCAGCAAACCGAACCTTCAGAGCTTCTACTTGACGGTCAGCAGCGCGTCACCTCCCTGTATCAGACCCTTTTCTCTGACAAGCCCGTTGATACCAAATCGCAGCAGGGTAAAAAAATTCAGCGCTACTATTATCTCAATATGAAGGCCTCCGTTGAAAACCCTTCAGATATTGAGGAGCTAATCATCGGGGTACCAGCTGACCGGATAATCAGAGCAAACTTCGGGAAAGACACCGTACTTGATTTATCGACCCGGGAAAAAGAGTTTGAAACCCATCATTTCCCTTTAAACAAGGTTTTCGATAACCGAGATTGGTTTTTTGAATGGCGGGATTACTGGCGCGCAAAAGGCGAAGACCACTACGACCTGGAACGCAGCTTTATCTCTGGTTTTCTTGATGTGGCGGGCGATTACAAGATGCCCATCATAAAACTCGACCGCACCAACTCGCGCGAAGCCATTTGTATTGTTTTTGAAAAAGTGAATGTGGGCGGCAAAAAGCTGGATGCGTTCGAGCTGCTTACGGCCATTTTTGCGAGCGACGAATACGACCTGCGCGAAGACTGGCTGGGCAAAACAGAGAAAGTTCCGGTTGGCCGAAAAGAGCGTCTGCTTGAGGGCCCTCAGCAAAAGAGAGATGTGCTCCGTGAAGTTGAAAGTACCGATTTCCTGCAGGCATGTACCCTGCTGTTCACACGCAAGCGTCGTATGCTGAAAGAGCAGGAAGGGAAAACCGGAAAAGAGCTGCCCCGCATTGAGTGTAACCGCAATGCCCTGCTTTCATTACCGCTTGGCGGATATATTGAGTATGCGGAGGCTGTTGAAGCAGGCTTTAAAGAAGCAGCCAAGTTTCTGAATGAGATCAAGCTTATCTGGCACCGTGATGTGCCTTATCCGCCCCTTATTGTGGCCCTCGCTTCTTTCTTTGCCCTGCTTGGTAAGAAAAACCTCACCGACACGCAGAAGAAAAAACTGAGGCAATGGTTTTGGGCTGTTGCGCTCGGCGAGCTTTACGGTTCCTCAACCGAGTCGAAACTGGCAAATGATGTCCCCGAGCTGTACACCTGGATTATCGAAGAGGGCGATAAACCACGTACCCTCAACGATGCCATCTTTCAGCAAAACAGGCTGCGTAGTTTGCGCACCCGAAGATCTGCGGCTTACAAAACCATCCATGCCCTGCTGATGCACGAAGGCTGCGAAGATTTTATTACCGGAAAGCCCACCTCCATCAGTTCATTTTTTGATGAAGCTATTGATATCCATCACATCTTTCCGGTTGCCTGGTGTAAGAAAGCAGGCATACACCCGGATATCTATAATTCCATCATCAACAAAACGCCGCTGAGCAAGCAGTCCAACATATCGCTGGGTGGTGAAGCGCCATCGGTGTATCTGCGCAAGGTGGAGCATAAGGCCGGCATTTCTAAGGAAAGGCTTGATGACATCCTCAGAACGCACCTGATCGAACCTGAGCACCTGCGCGCTGATGATTTTGAAGCTTTCTTTAATGCGAGGATGGATGCGCTCTCCCGCATGATTGCTGCGGCAATGGACAAGCCCGTTGTGATGGAACAGGGTGAAAATGAACCATCAGAAGAATTTGAAGAAGACCTGAACCTTGAGGGAAATGATGATGCCTGATCTGTTTATTATGCTTCCCGAGCCTCAACGCCGGCCGGCTTGCTGCCTCCCTGCGTCAACCCACCTGAGTACCCATTTTGTTGGCCTCAACAATATGGTTTGTAGCCTGAGACCATTTTCCTGACGTCAGGAAAATGGTTTTGCCTCATAAAATCAACTCCTTACACCGCACGAAACTTTTTAGCTCACTCCCATGGCCAAGCGCAAAAACACCTCTCCCAAACAGATTGAAACCCTTACCCATAAAGATGCCGCGCGCCGGAATATCCCGACGGCGGAACATGAGCCGCTGATGGACGATGCGCAGAAATCGCCCATTGAGGTTGCCTACGAGCGGCGCAACCGCGATCTCGATCCGCAGCTTGTGTGGCGGGGGAAGGATGAGCAAGACTGGAGCGACCTTGTGGTGAAGGCGCCGCCGCTGTACATACAGGAGAAAATTCATCCGAAGGTTTTGATTGATGACCTCAAGCGGAACAGCGCAAAACGGCAGGCGGGCAACGGGGAGGCCGACCAACAGCCTGATTTGTTTGGGGATTTTAACGGGGTGCCCGATGAAGAAGCGAAAACGGAGTTTTACCGGCACGATGCCAACTGGACCAACCGCATGATTTTGGGGGATTCGCTGCATGTAATGGCCTCGCTTGCCGAGCGCGAGGGGCTGCGCGGCAAGGTGCAGTGCATCTACTTTGACCCGCCCTACGGCATCAAGTTTAATTCCAACTTTCAGTGGAGCACCACTACGCGGGATGTGAAAGACGGCAAGGCCGAGCACATCACCCGGGAGCCCGAGCAGGTAAAAGCCTTTCGCGATACCTGGCGCGACGGCATTCACTCCTACCTCACCTACCTGCGCGACCGCCTGACCGTAGCACGGGACCTGCTCACCGACTCCGGCTCCATCTTCGTACAAATCGGCGATGAAAATGTACACCGCGTAAGAGCTTTGATGGATGAGGTTTTTGGGGATGATAATTTTGTGAGTGAAATAATCTGCCTAAAAACTTCAGGACAAGCTTCAAAATTCATATCCGGCATTTGTGATTTTGTCCTAATGTATGCAAAGTCTTCCGATAAACTTAAATACCGTCAAATCAATAGGATAAAAGAGCTTGGTGAAAAAGGAACATCTCAATATGTTTGGCATTATAACCTTGAAAGAAACGAAGATTCAAGAATCAACCCAAATGAGAATGTTAATGATCTGAAGTACATATTTGCATCAGATAACTTAACGGGACAAGGAGAAGCAAAAGATAAAACACCCTACTTATTTGAGGGAAATGTTTATAATCCATCGAGAGCGGGTCATTGGAAACCAAAATACCCAGATGGGCTTGATAGGCTAAGCAAAGCAAATAGACTCAAGCCAATCGGAAACTCTTTAATGTATAAAAGATTTTTATCAGACTTCTTTGTAACACCAATTTCCAATATTTGGGATGATGTATTAGCTACTGGTTTTTCAGACCCTAAGGTTTATGTTGTTCAAACAAGTACGAAAATTATCTCACGATGCATCCTCATGGCGACCGACCCCGGCGATCTCGTCCTCGATCCGACCTGCGGGTCAGGCACAACGGCTTATGTGGCTGAGCAGTGGGGCCGGCGGTGGATCACCATCGATACCTCGCGGGTATCGCTTGCCCTTGCGCGGGCCCGCATTATGGGCGCGAAGTATGACTATTATTTGCTTGCCGATTCGGCTGCGGGTCAGCAGAAAGAGGCCGAACTGCAGCGCAGGGCCCCGAGCATGCGCCCGACCTACGGCGATATCCGGCAGGGCTTTGTGTATGAGCGCGTGCCGCACATCATGCTGCGCGACATCGCCAACAATGCCGAAATTGATGAAATCTGGGATCAGTTTCAGGAAAAGATGGAGCCGGTTCGGGAAAGCCTCAACGACGCCCTCAGCGAAAGCTGGGAAGAATGGGAAATCCCCCGCGATGCCGGCTACCCCTGGCCGGAAGAAGCGCAGAAGCTGCACGAAGCGCTGCGCAAAGAGCTGGATAAAGGCGCCGATGCCGATCAGCGCAGGCTCGAAAAGCAGCTCACCGCGCTGAATGAAGCCCTCGGGCGAAGCCTCAGCTTGGCCGAACTGCCCGAAAAGCCGCTTGATCCCTGGCCCGACAAGGCGGCACAGCTGCACCGCAAGTGGTGGAAGCTGCGTATTAAGCGTCAGCAGGAAATGGATGCCTCCATCGCCGCCAATGCTGAGCAGGAATTTTTATACGACCGCCCCTACACCGATAAGGGAAAGGTTCGGGTTGCGGGTCCGTTCACGGTAGAAAGCCTCTCCCCGCACCGCGTAGCCATACTCGACGAAGCCGATGAGCTGATAGACGAAGGCACCTCTGCCCCGGGCAGCGAATACGGCCGCACCCGAGACTTTGGTCAGCTGATTCTCGAAACCCTGCGCGAAGCCGGCATACAGCAGGCGCACAAAGAAGACCGCATCAGCTTCGAAAGCCTCGAAGCCTGGCCTGGCGCGTACATCGCAGCCGAAGGCTACTACCTTGAAGGCGAGCACCGCCGCAGGGCCGGCATTTTGATAGGTCCGGAGTTTGGCACCGTATCCCGGCCTGACCTCATCGCAGCGGCCCGCGAAGCCGCTGATGCCGGTTTTGATGTGGTAATCAGCTGCGCCTTCAGCTACGAAGCCCATGCAAGCGAGCTCAAAAAGCTCGGCAAGGTGCCCATCCTCAAAGCCAACATGAACGCCGACCTGCACATGGCCGACGATCTCAGCGGCAAAGGCAACCTCTTTGTAATCTTCGGCGAGCCGGATATAGATGTGGCGGGTGAAGTGTGGTTAGTGGATAGCAATCATCAAAAAAAAGCTCCTTATGAAATCTTTAAAATCGTATCAGGAACTAACAGTCTGGCAGAAATCAATCGACTTGACCCTAAAGATTTACAGGCATACCTCCGGCTTTCCAACCGAAGAGAAATTTGGGATTACCTCACAGATCAGGCGGGCAGCGACAAGCATACCGGCCAACATCGCGGAGGGTCAGGCGCGGCGAACAACGGGGGAGTTTCTACAGTCGCTTGGTATTGCACGGGGCTCCCTGGCAGAAACAGAGACGTATCTGATTATCTCTCAGAAATTGGGCCTGATAAGCGAAACGGTTTGCGAACCCTTGTTGAACGACTGCACAGAGATCAGCAAAATGCTAAACGGGCTGATGAAAGCACTCCCCACACGCCGCTAAGCACCGATCACTACTTTCAGGTAAAGGTTAATGGTGTGGACGTCTTCCATCCGCAAACCGGAGAAATCCGCAGCGACAACGCCGACGGCATCGCCTGCTGGTTCCTGGACACCGACTACAACGAAGAAAGCTTCTTTGTAAGGCACGCCTACTTCCTCGGCGCCAACGACCCGTACAAATCTCTCAAAACCACCCTAAAAGCTGAAATCAACAAAGAAGCCTGGGAAACCCTTCACAGCGACACCTCCCGCCCCTTCCCCAAACCCACAACCGGCAGAATCGCCGTAAAGGTGATCAACCATTTGGGCGATGAGGTAATGAAGGTATTTCGGGTGGGGTAGAATTTTAAAACTATACTTTATGAAAAAGTCATTCTTCACAACTTTTCAGCTTGGGGCAACAAACAAGCCCATTGAAAATATTGATACTGTCAAAACCATTATCGATAGTTGGTTAAGAAAACCTCAACGTGGTTTTTCCTTACCACTATCATTTAGCTTGACTGACAATGAATTTAAATACGAAATTAACGAACATAAACTACTAAAGTATTATTTCAATGACACAAAAGTTGGAGAGTTACTCGCAATTAGATACGAGCATAATGACAGCAGTTCTGAAGATGTTTTTTGGAGAACAGAGATTGTAATTGGAGAAAAAATATTCCCAGAAGATCATTCTTATAGATTTTCAATAAACATTTGGTATGGAAGCCGAAATCAAAAGTTTAAACCGACTGTTCGTCAACGCAGCAGGCCAAGCTTAATAAAAGATTTAATTCAAAATGTAGGTGCATTTGAGTTATTCCCGCTGCAAAATGGACACGTACCTTTACCAAAACAAGATATCCCTCTTTTTTTCGACTTGTTAACTAGTAATCGCCGAAAACTACCTATCATATTTATATCGACTGATAATACAGACAATAAACCCATTGTAAATGTAAATACTATTATAAATAACTGCTCTGGAATGGCTTACGTTATCATGAGTAATGACCAATCAGTCACATGGGATCTTCATAAATATTTAGGGAAAGCTCATAATTGCTACAATGGAGCTGTACGAATATATTGGCCTGGCTTTAATGTTACGGATCAACCTCAAATTCATACCTTATGGACAGTTGAACAAATTATAAATTTTGGGAATAAGTATGAATTTGAACATTATCTCTTTAACCAACTTTGTGATCATGCACAAACCCGATATGTAAGTGAGTACTTGACTTGGGAAGGGGCTCAGAAAATTGACAGGCAAAAAAGACTTGAAAAAGCTAAAGAAACGGGTTCTCAACAGGAATGGATTCAACTACTTGAAGAGGAGAACTTAAATCTTACCCAAGATAACGAAGAAAAAACAAACGAAATTAAATCTCTCAAACAGTCTGTTTTTGATTTAAAGAAAAGTAATGAACAACTGCTAACAAGTATAAGGTATCACAAAAACCCAACAACGATATTAAATGACACATTATCTTTCGATTCATTTGATAGTGTTATTTCTGAAATCTGTAAGAATTTTAAAGATAATATAGAAATACCAAAAAGGTCTATTAAAGATAACTCTTTCGCAGACTTCGAATCTCTTTACAAAGCTCTCACTTGGCTGGCCCTAACTTATCGCCAATATAAAACAAAAGAAATAACAATCGAAAATCTCGACATATCATGTAAAGAAAGTTGTGGATTTTTTTACTCGTCTAATCAATCTAATACGACAATGGGTCAATACAAAGACGATTATATATTTTTATATAATGGTGTGAATTATAAGCTAAGAGAACATATTGGAATTGGTACAAGCAAACACCCTGAGTTAACCATAAGAATAGCTTTCTTCTTTGATAAAGAAACAAATAAAGTAGTTGTAGGATTTTTAGGGCAACACCAAAGAACGCGAGCTACATGAACATCTCTTAACTCAACTTTCGCACTTCAAAAGCTGCGGGCAAATAGTCTCTTAAGTCAATAA
>JAFIET010000164.1 GCA_020832405.1 Balneolales bacterium | reverse complement strand
TTTCTTGTGAAGGAAACTCCGTTTCCAACCCAAGCAAAAATTGATGCATTACACATAGCTATTGCGAGCGTTCATCAACTTGATTTCATTATCACCTGGAACTTCAGGCATATTGCTAATGCATCAATCCGCTCAAAGCTTGAAGTCCTTGCCCAAAGCAAAGACTTATCACTCCCAACAATTTGTACACCCGAAGAATTAAAATACTGACCAATGGCAGAAGATGAAGTAATCACAGAAGTACGTAAGGCACGTGAGCAAATATCAGCCCGATTTGATAACGACCTGGAAAAAATAGTTGCTTTCTTTCAGCGGGAAGAAAAAAAATCACGGGCAAAACTGTACAACTATCAGGATAAAAAGAAAAAAAACTCGCCCTCTTCCGGAGAGAACACTGCCGGCAAGGGTGATAATCCGTGACTTTGCCACGACTTAATCAATTAAGGCAAGCTTTATGTCTATAACACATGAACAGTCAGGCATACAAAGCCCAAAGTCAGGATATTGCAAAATTAATGCAGACCTTACCGCATTCGTGCAAAGCAAGACTTAGGGCCCTGAATCAGTGGGTTGGTGTCATCACGAAATCCAAATATTCCGCGTTTCAACCAATCCGCTTCCCTCAGTTCAAAAAAACAACCAGCAGCGACAGCCCTAACATGGCCAGAGCAGGGACCGACTTATTTACCGGGTCGCTCACCTTCACATGCATCAGCAGGGCGCCGACCATGAGCAGCGCCATGCCGCCTGCGGCAGGTACTGCAAGGGCAGGCGACCAGATGCTGAGCAGCAGAACCGTAGCCAAAGCGATCTTCAGGAAGCCCACAATTTTCATCATGACCGGCGGCAGACCGTAGGCCGCAAACTCTTCTTCCATGCTTTTAGCGTTTCCGCCGCGATAGGGCGTCGCCTTGTTAAATCGCAGCAGCCACACATTGTAGATTCCTGCCGCGATAATGATTTTTGCGGCAATCGAAATAATTAAAGTGATTTCCATGATTTTTTGTGTTTTGTGTGAAGGATGAAGAATTTCAAAACCCCTATTTAACGAGGGTCATACGGCGGGTGAGGATCTGAGAGCCGGCGGTGAGGCGGTACAGGTAAATACCGCTGGCCAGGGCACCGGCATCAAAGGAAATCAAGTGCATCCCCGCCGGATGCGTTCCATCGGCCAAAACGGCAACCCGCTGACCGGTAAGGCTGAACACCTCGAGGCGGACTTCCGCCGCCTGCGGCAGTTCAAACTGAATGCTCGTGGTAGGGTTGAACGGATTCGGATAATTCTGCGAGAGGGAAATCCCGACCGGACGCTCGGCCTGCGGCGGCGTACTGAGCGATGGCGGCTGGAAGATCATCACCGAATCTGCTTCCGCCGGCAGCTCAAGGCTGAAATGGTTCGGATAGGCATCCACAAATATCAGTTCGCCGCTGCTGAACAGGCGCACTTCAAAAATATCAAGATCAGAAGCTGTGGGGGAGTTGAGGCTGAGCGTTAGCGGCACCGGCGTGCCTTCGGCATCACGCGGCGCGCGCAGGCTGATGTGCGCGGTGTCGGCTTCAGCGAGCCAGCGGCTGCCGGCAAGGCGGGCGTCGAGTACCGGCGCGGCGGCAGGGGCGGCGGGCGGCAGCAGCCAGCTTGCCGGGTGCAGGGTGGCATCAGCCTCTCCCAAAACGCTCTCAAAATACAGGGGCAGGGCCGCGATGTCTTCTCCGGCTGTGAAGCGGATTTCTGTGAAAGAAAGGGACAAATCGCTGTGAAGGGCGCCGTCCCGGCCGCCATCTCCGGCCGGGTTCAGCGTTACCGGGCCGGCTTCGTTTGCGTAGATCCAGTAGCCGAGGCCGGGCAGCATTTCCGTATCGCGGAGCAGGGTGATGCCGTGCCGGTACAGGGTGCCCGGCACCAGCTGCGGGGCAATTTCTGCCGGATCGCTGAAGTCAACTGCATCCAGCGGACCCGAAATCAGGTTCCAGCCTTCCTGCATCTGAAGGGTCACTTCACTGAAGAAGCTTCCTCCGAGCAGGGCGCTCACCGGCTCCGACAGCTGCATCCAAAAGCCCTGACCAGGTGCCGGATTTTCGGTCGGGGCAAAGGTTTCATCATCACCCGAAAAAACCAAAGGCGGCTGCACGGCAGCAGTGCCGAAGATTTCACTAAAAGAAAAGCCGGGCACGCTCAGGTCAGCGGGCAGACCGGCGAGATGCCATCCTTCCGAAAAGCTGAAGCTGAGCAGCTCGGTATCAAGTTCGAAGCTGCGGGCGCCGGGTTCGCCGATAAGGGGCCAGGTTTCGGAGCGGCCGCTTTCGTCGGCGGCGGAAAAGTAGTAGTGCACCGTTTGCGCAGAACCGGCAGAAAGCTGCCCGACCCAGGTGTGGCCTTCGGCATGCGTGAGCGCACGCTGCTGCCAGGGTCCGTCGTCGAGGCGGTAATGCAGCTGCAGAGCTTCCTCAACAAGGGCGGCGCCGCTGTAGGGGATGAGGTCGATTTCGAGCTCAAAAACCGGCTGCCAGGGCTGTGTGCC
>JAFIET010000063.1 GCA_020832405.1 Balneolales bacterium | reverse complement strand
GCGACATGGCCGAGTGGCTAGGCAGAGGTCTGCAAAACCTCGTACGGCGGTTCGAACCCGCCTGTCGCCTCGGTTATCTGATCTCAGTTTTGTGTGAGAATATCCCACATGCCGCGTTCGTCTAGGGGCCTAGGACGCCGCCCTTTCACGGCGGTAGCACGGGTTCGAATCCCGTACGCGGTACAAAGTGAGTCGCACTTTATGTGCGGCTCATTTTTACGGAGCCCATAGCTCAGTTGGTTAGAGCGCCAGGTTGTGGCCCTGGAGGCCGTGGGTTCAAACCCCATTGGGCTCCCTCCTTTTTTATTCTCACAGGTGTTTCCAAAATTTTCAAGCCGCGTTCGTCTAGGGGCCTAGGACGCCGCCCTTTCACGGCGGTAGCACGGGTTCGAATCCCGTACGCGGTACCAAAGCTAAGGCTGGTTTCTTCATTGAAACCAGCCTTTTTTTATTTTTTGATTAGATGCACCTCCAACAGGCAGCCGCATTGCTCTTCAAAACGGCCTTTATAATTTGATCTGAAGCATAACCCTCAGCGCGAAATACCCGGTTGAGAACCAGCGGCAATTCTCCCCAAAAATCAGGCACCCCTGCACAATAGCCGTTACCTTCATCCCCCCTCCCTCCTGTACTCCCTTATCAGCGGCGGCAGCAGGCGCGTAATGCCGTTTGTTTTGATTTCGTACATGGTTGCCAGCTGCTGACCCAGCTTGCCTGCAGGCCAGCCCTGCCGCTCAAACCACTCGAGGTAGAAAACGGGCAGATCGGTAATCCAGCTGCCTTCGAAGCGTCCGAAAGGCATACGGGCGTTTACAAGATCGATCAAAAACTGCGGGTCTGGCTGTTCTTCCGTCATTTAAATTGAACTTTGTTTAGGCTGTTAGGATGCGCGCGGTTTTGTAAATTAGGCAACTGCTGCTTTTATTCCATTGCCTGATTTATTTATTACAGCAGAGAAATATCCGATTTAACGAAACCATGCTATTACCGCTTCCGCTTTACTTCTAAAGACAAGGCCGGCGCGGTACCTTATTAAGGGCACAGCAGCAGCCATCGAAAAAAAACAACTCTCCTATCTATTATCATCAACTTGCGCTATGAAATCACGAGACGACCTCCGTGCCCAAAAGTGGCACAGCCTGAGCGCGGATGAAACCGCCCGGCTGCTTGCTACCGATCCCGAAAAAGGCCTGAGCGAACAGGAAGCAAAAAAACGGCTTGCACAGTTCGGGCCAAACAAACTGCCAGAGCAAAAGCAGCGGGGGCCGCTGATGCGCTTCCTCATGCAGTTCCACAATGCCCTGATTTATGTGCTGCTGGGCGCGGCAGTGGTTACGGCCCTGATGGGGCACTGGATCGACACCTGGGTGATTCTCGCCGTGGTTGTAATCAACGCCCTCATCGGCTTTGTGCAGGAAGGCAAGGCCGAGCAGGCCCTGGAAAACCTCAAGCAGATGCTTTCGCTCAAAGCCACGGTTGTGCGCGACGGCAAGCGCACCGAAATCGCTGCGGAAGAGCTTGTGCCGGGGGATGTGGTCCGGCTCGAATCGGGCGACAAAATCCCGGCCGACATCCGCTTTGTGTATGCCCGGAACCTCAAGGCCGAGGAATCGGCCCTTACCGGCGAATCGCAGCCGGTGAATAAAACAACGGAAACCGTTCCGGAAGATGCCGTGGTGGGCGACCGGAAATCGCTGGGCTTCAACAGCACGGTGATTACCTACGGCCGCGGTACCGGCCTGATTTTTGCCACGGGTGCCGATACCGAAATCGGCAAGATCAACACCATGATGAGCGAAGTCGAGAAGATGACAACGCCCCTGCTGCGGCAAATCGACGGTTTCGGGAAAAGCCTGTCGGTCATTATTCTGGCGCTCACCTCGGTGATGTTCGCGGTCGGCTACTTTGTGCACGGCGATACCTACTCGGTACCAGACCTCTTCATGGCCGTGATCGGCCTTGCCGTTGCCGCGATTCCCGAGGGGCTGCCGGCCATCATGACCATCACCCTGGCGCTGGGCGTGCAGCGGATGGCTTCCAAAAACGCCATCATCCGCAAGCTGCCCTCAGTCGAAACCCTGGGCTCGGTAACCGTGATCTGCTCCGACAAAACCGGCACGCTCACCAAAAACGAGATGACGGCCACGAGCCTCGTAAGCTCCGCCGATGCTTTTCAGGTTGAGGGCACCGGCTATGCCCCGGAAGGCGACATCCTCACAGAGAAAAAAGAAAAGGCGGACCTCAGCGCGAAGCCGGTTCTTGCACGGCTGATTGAAACGGTGATGCTCTGCAACGAAGCCGAAATTGAGCAGAAAGACGACCGCTGGATCCTCAAAGGCGACCCGACCGAGGGCGCACTCGTTACGCTGGGCACCAAAGCCGGCATTGATGTGGGCGCCTGGAAACGGCTGGACACCATCCCCTTCGAGAGCGATCACAAATTTATGGCGACCCTGCACGAGCACCGCGAAACGGGCGAACGCATCATTTTCCTGAAGGGCGCACCGGAGCGGGTAATTGAAATGTGCAGCGAGCAGCTGACTGCTGATGGCACCGAAGCCATGCAGGCCGGTTTCTGGAAAGACCGCATCGACGCCATTGCCGAAAAAGGCGAGCGCGTAATCGCAGCGGCTGTGCGAAAGGTGAAGGGAGATGTAACCCAAATCGAAATGAAAGATGTGCGGGAAGGCCTGCAGTTTGCGGGATTAATCGGGATGATTGATCCGCCGCGCCCCGAGGCGATCGAAGCCGTGAGAGCCTGCAAGCAGGCGGGCATCAAGGTGAAAATGATCACCGGCGACCACGCCATCACCGCGAGCGCTATCGGGGAACAGCTTGGCATTTGTGAAGGCCGCAAAGCCATAACCGGGGGCGAGCTGGAAAAAGCCACCGACGAAGAACTGCAAAAGCTGGTAGTGGAGTACGATATTTTTGCCCGGACCAGCCCCGAGCACAAGCTGCGGCTCGTGAAGGCGCTACAGGAAAACGGCGAGGTCGTAGCCATGACCGGCGACGGCGTGAACGACGCCCCGGCCCTCAAGCGGGCGAGCGTGGGCGTAGCCATGGGCATCAAAGGGACCGAAGTGACCAAAGACGCCTCCGAAATGGTACTGGCCGACGACAATTTTGCCTCCATCGCGAAAGCGGTAGAAGAAGGCCGCACGATTTACGACAACCTGCGCAAAGCCATTTTGTTCATTCTGCCGACCAACGGCGCTGAGGCCTTTGTGATTATGGCGGCCATCCTGATGGGCATCGCCCTGCCCATTACCCCGGTTCAGATTTTGTGGGTGAACATGGTAACAGCCGTAACCCTGGCCATTGCACTCAGTTTTGAGCCATCCGAAAGGGGCGTGATGCTCAGGCCGCCGCGCGACCCCAAAGCCCCGATCCTGGGCGGCTATTTCATCTGGCGGGTTGCTTTTGTGTCGCTACTGATTGGCGGCATCACCCTGTTTTTGTACTACTACCTCAAAGACAACGGCTATCAGCTGGAAGAAGCCCGCACCATCGCGATCAACGTGCTCGTTGCCGGTCAGGCGTTCTACCTGTTCAACTGTCGCTACCTGCATGAAAGCGGCTTCAGCCGCGGCTTCTTCGACAACAAGGTCGCGCTGGGTGCCGTCGGTGCCCTCATCGTGTTTCAGCTGATTTTCGTGTACGCGCCCTTCATGAACCTTTGGTTCGGCACCGAACCGATCAAAGCCGGCTACTGGGGCTGGGCCGTACTGGCGGGCTTCGTCGTATTCTGCATGGTGGAGGCCGAAAAATTCGTATTCCGGCAGATCGGGGAATAATTTTTTTAGGGTGATGTGGATGTGCCCTCAGCTGAGTAGCTTTCCCAGACCGCTGCTCAGCTCCTGCCAGGGAGAAACAAGCGTGCCGTCGGAACGGCTCTGGCGCTGCGAGCCGGCGTAGATGAGCAGGGAGCGGGGTGTATCGGTCAGATTCTGCCAGTACCGGATATTTTTGAAGAAAGACGGCTGCACAGTCATGCCCGATTTGATTTCAATCGGTACAACCTGAAGGCCTTCTTCGAAAATCAGATCGATCTCTTTGCCGGATTTATCGCGCCAGTAATACAGCCGCGGTTCGAGCCCCTTGTGCAGCTGCTGTTTCATGATTTCAGAGGCGACCATGGCCTCAAACAGGCTGCCCCGATGGGCACTCTGGCTGAGTTCTTCGGATGTGCGCAAACCGAGCAGCGAGCATACCAGCGCGGAATCCCAAAAATATACCTTGGGTCGCTTTGTGATGGTCTTGCTGAAATTTTTGTGATACGGCCGGAGCAAAAAAACGATGAAACTGCTTACCAGAATGCCAAGCCACGCCTGAGCCGTTTTCTGGTCGATCCCGGCTTCGGCTGCCAGCGCCGTAAGGTTTAGTTCCTGCCCGTTACGTACTGCAAGCAATCGCATAAAACGGTCAAAGACCAGCAAATCGGTGATATTCCGGATTTGACGCACATCACGCTCAACATAGGTGCGGATGTATTGCGGCATCCACTCCGGACCCGGAATCTGCTGATCGTGTACCGGCGGGTAAAAGCCGTTGAGCAGCCACTGATCGGGGGCAGATGCAGAAGCCTCAGCACCGAACTTACCGGCCTGCGCGAGCTCTTCAAGAGAAAACGGGAGCAGGTTGAGGTACGCGATTCTGCCGGCGAGCGTCTGCGATATATTTTGCTGAAGCAGAAAATTGTTTGAACCGGACAAGATGAACAGACCTTTTTCACGCGTTTCATCAAGCACCCGCTGAAGGTAGGAAAAAAGTTCAGGCACACGCTGCACTTCGTCGAGCACGGCGCCATCCGGGTATGCGGCGAGGAAACCGCGCGGATCTTCGGAAGCAAAACGGAAGGTATCGGGATCCTCGAGGGTGAGGTAGGGCTTATCCCCAAAAATATGGCGAGCAAGGGTAGTCTTTCCGGACTGCCGGGGACCGGTTAAGGCAACCGCTTTCCACATTTTCGCGGATTGGCGAAGTTTTTCCGTAAGTAAGCGCTCGATCATCATCTCTCAATTTAGGAAAATTCCGGAATCTAATTCCGGAATTTTCCGGATTTGGATTCCTAAAACAGTCATTATTCCGCCAATTCACAAGAGATTTAGTCCTGAAATGCGGTTTGTTCAAGAGCTTCTCTATATATGATGCCGCCCATTAAAAATTAAGTCCCGAGGGGATTTCATGTATATAGCAAGGGGCAGACATCCCCAAAAATGCGACCCCGCTGGGATCGGACAACGCGGGAACCGGAAATTTACTATAAACATGTGACCCCTGCCGGCGTCGCTCTCTGGGCTACGATTACGTTCGGGACTTAGTCAGGCGGCAGCGGCACTATCGGGGTCGGTTTTGGCCCTGATTGTTTCCGGAAACGGGCCAGTCTCCTTGTGCCCTTTTGGGGTCTTAGTCCCGCACTTATAAAATGGGGAATCTTGCCCGGTTCTCAGCTTAGGCCCGGAAGCCCTTCACCCGAAAAAAATTACTCGTCAAACAAAATATCGAGCAGGAAGAGCTCTTCGGTTTCCAGGTTCACCGATACGAGGGCGTCGCCAAAGGTGCCGATCACGAAATAGTCAGAGGGCTGATTGAGGATGGTTTCGCCTTCCGGGGTGATGAGTCCGAGCCAGAATTCGCCCTGCCAGGAGTAGGAGATCAGCAGGTGCGGCTCACCGCCCACCTCCAGCACGAGCAAATTGTTGTACTGATGGAAGGAGCGGATGTTCGAGATGAACGCATCCTGATCATCAAAACTGAGGTCGATAAGATCGGTGCTGTTGGGTCCGAAGGCCATAAAATCGGGATGCAGAAATTCGGTTTCGCCGGTGGATTCGTCGAAAATGTAGATAAAGGGCATTAGCGAGCTCATGGTGTAGATGCGGTCGCCGATGCGCTGCATGCCCCCGCCAGGCACAATCATGGAAAACACCTGAAAGGGCTCGGGCAGCAGATAGTGCAGCTGCGCTTCACCGGTTTCGAGGTTGTCGCGGCGCATCAGGTACATACCGGAATTGGTGCGGTACACCCAGGGGGAATCCGGCGAGTAGCTAAACCACTTGCCCGGCGTATCGGTGTACCGGAAATGGTGACGCAGGCTGCCGTCGGCTTCATACACGATGAAATGACTTTCGCCGTGATCGCTCAGCCCGATGGTGCCATCAAAGTTCCAGGTGCGCATGGGGGAAACGTACTGCCCCGGCTCCGTGCCGATGCGGGAGATCCGCTGCAGGCCCGGCTCACAAAGGCCCGCAAAATAGAGCGCCTTGGTGCGGAATTCGGTTAGCAGCAGGGTGCAGTCGTCCAGTTTGGCGGCGCTCGTCATTACCCTCGGGCTGATGAAATCTTCGGGCAGCGCGACCTGCTGCCGCACCTGAATCGTGAAATCAGTTACAACCGCTTCCTGCGGGCCTGAAGGCGTACAGGCCGCGCCATACAGCAGGAACAAAACGGTAAAGACGAAAAACAGTAGCTTAGCGCGCATCTGAGAACAGTTTAGGATTAAAAAAGAAAAGCCGGATGGGGACAGTAAATTCCGCCATCCGGCTAAAAGGTACGCATTCTGAGTTTACTTTGGAGGGGAGAAGATCTACAGCAGCATTCAAGTGGTAACGCTATTTAAAAAAAATGGCCGGATTAAATATCCAGTTTTTTATCCGAGTCGCTCACGAACTGCTTTGTGAAGTTCTTCACCGGATAAGGTGTTAACCTTCCCTGATTTAACTTCAGCTTTTCTGCGACTGATTTCATCAAGCCAGGCTTCATTTGCGTCATCATCAACCTGTTCATCAAGACTGTTGATTAACTTTTTGGCCAGTGCCGCCCGTTGGTTTTTATTCAGCTCAAGAGCTGAATTTTCTATCATCCTAAAAGCTGAACTCATAATCAATAATATCTACGGTTAAGTTCTTAAGTAATTATTTTAATTTATCCTAAGGCTTGTGTAAACCTGCCGACACCAAACCGTCACTCCATCTCCAGTATCAGAGACTCCAGCGGGCCGAGTTCAATAGTGCCGTGCAGGGGCACTACGCGGCCTGTGCTCACATCGGTGCCGCTTGCGAAGCCTTCGGTGAGCTCAATGAAGCGGCCCATATTGAGCTGCTGCGCCTCATCCTGACCGTTCAGGATCACCATCACCCTTGCATCCTCGTTGTAGCGGAAATAAACGTAAATATTGCGCTCGGGGATGAAGTGGCGCAGGCGCCCGTTGTGGATCACTTCTGCACCGTTGCGCCAGTGTGTGAGGGTGCGCACAAACTCGTGCATCTCAGCAACCGGCAGCCCCAGTTTTTCGCCCAACTCCACGCGCCCTTCGTGGGTGAAGGCATTGATTTCATCGCCCGGCCATCCGCCGGGGAACGGGTGACGCTTGCCCGGGTCGTTCCACATCCCCTGCTGATCCATCATAATTTCGGTGCCGTAGAAAATCTGCGGAATGCCGCGGGTGGTGTAAATCAGCGACAGACCCATTTTGAACTTGCCCGGATCGCGGTTCACGATGTCGGCAAAGCGGGTGAGATCGTGATTGTCCACAAAAATTACATTCAGCATGGGATCGGTGTACAGGAAATCCTGACCGAGGGTGTAGTAGATGCGCATCAGGCCGCTTTCCCAGCCGGGACCTTCGTTGAGGCCGCGCGAAATGGCGTTGAAAAGCGGAAAGTCGGTTACGCTTGGCAGGTGAGAGTTATAATCGCCGGAGATGCGCGAATTAAACTGCCACCAGGCTGTAGTGGGCACATCGGGCATCCAGACTTCGCCTACGATATTGAAAGTTGGGTACTCATCAAGCACGATGCGGGTCCAGTCGGCCATGTAATCGGGGTACGGGTAGGCGTGTGTATCCATACGGATGCCATCGATACCAAACTCTTCAATCCACCAAATGGTGTTTTGGATGAGGTAGTCAGCCACAAGCGGATTCCGCTGATCGAGATCGGGCATCTCATCCACAAACCAGGCGCGTACCGTTGTGTTGAAATCTTTGTCCGAGGCGTAGGGATCCATGATGGTATTGGTGCGGAAGGAAGTGTTGCCATACACCTCCTGATCGTGAACCCAGTCAGAAGACGGTAAATCTTTGATAAACCAGTGATGCGTGCCCACATGGTTATGAATTTTGTCCATAATCACTTTCATGCCCATTTCCTGCGAGGTGCTCACCAGGGTACGGAAGTCCTCATTGGAACCGAAGCGGCGGTCAACCTTGTACATGTCGGTTGCCGCATAGCCGTGATAGAAACCGGCGCCGATGGCGTAGTTATAGGGCATGTCGTTTTCGAAGATGGGATTCAGCCAGATGGCGGTCATCCCCAAATCCTGAATGTAGCCCAGATTATCGAGTATGCCCTGAATGTCGCCGCCTTTTCGGGCGAAGGGCTCATCCATATCGACGCCTTCGAGCATGCCGGGGATGTTGTCGTTGGTCGGGTCGCCGTTGGCGAAACGGTCGGGCATGAGCAGGTAAATGACATCGCTGCTGTCGAAACCCTGATGCCTGCCTTCCGAGCCGAGCCGCTCACGGATCTCGTAATTGTAGCGCAGGTTTCGGCGGCCGTCATTAAAATTCAGGGGGATGGTGCCCGGCTGCGCCTCTTCGGTAATATCGAGATAGACGAACAGATAGTTCGGGTTTTCGGTTTTAACCATACGAACAAGGTCAACGCCGGGGTAATCCAGGCTTACACGGGTATTCCCGATGTTGGGACCGTGCACCAGCAGCTGAACCTGTGTTTGGTTGAAGCCGATCCACCAGTGCGGCGGCTCAACCCGTTCAATGGCCGGGCGCTGGGCCAGAGCCGTTGAAACCAGAAACAAAAGGATAAACAGTGCGGAAACTGATTTTCTAATCATCATATCTAAATCAATTAATAATATGCGGTGTAAGGTTTGCCGGCATCACCTCTAAGCTGATTTTCTCATAGCTGCGCATCAGCTGTGGAAGGGTGTGCATCGCGAATTCAAAAAACACTTTAGTCGTTTCAATTTCTTTACATTCCAGATTTTAGTCGTTTGAGATGCTTCAAACGTGGAGGGGCATTTACCACGACACTGATTCTGAAATAAACTTTTAAGTAAGCGGTTACATGCCAGCAGTCAACCCCTAATATAATGCATTCTGTATATTCCCGTTGAATTTTCGAAGCCGGTTACAAACCGGTATATTGAACCTCAAACCCAATCTTTCAGAGTCAGATTTATGCGCAGAAATTTTGCGAAACATCCCTTTTCCATTTTAAGCCTCCTCCTTCTTTTCTCATTGCTTGAGTTCGCAGAGCTGCAGGCCGCTGCCGCACCACAGGCTGACGACGAGCTCAGGGTTGCCCGGCTGCAATACCGCGGCGGCGGCGACTGGTACAACGACCCCTCTGCCCTCACCAACCTGATCCGCTTTGCGCGGCAGCACATCCCGCTTTCGCTGAGCGACAGATACGATGATGTGCATATCGGCAGCCGCGACCTGCACCGCTACGCTTTCGCCTTCCTCACGGGTCACGGAAATTTTGTGGTGAATGATGCCGAAGCCGCCAATGTACGGGAATTCGTGGATAACGGCGGCTTCCTCTATATCGACGACGACTGGGGCCTCGACCCCTACGTGCAGGAGTTTTTCCGCGTCACCTTTCCCGATGACGAGGTAATTGAGCTGCCGCACAGCCACCCGGTGTACCATCAGGTGTTCAGTTTTCCCAACGGCATCCCCAAAATTCATCAGCATACGGGCAAGCCGGCACAGGCCTTCGGCATTTTCCGGAACGGGCGCCTTGCCGTGCTTTACACCTACGAAACAAGCCTGCACGACGGCTGGGCCTACGACGTACACGACAACCCGCAGGAGGCTGTACAGGCCGCGCTGCGCATGGGCACCAACCTGCTCATGTACGCTTTTACAAGCTCCCGCTGAAAGCAAAGGAAAGCTTAAGCGTCACTTCAAAATCACCTGAAATTGCGTTACCTTTCCCGACTATGATTATACCGATTGCATCCGACCACGCAGGCTTTGAAGCCAAAGAGCTTGCCAAAAAAGCCCTCGAGAAACTCGGGCACGAACCCGTCGATTACGGCACACACGAAAGCGACTCCGTCGATTATCCGGATTTCGCCAAACTCGTGGCAACGGCCATCACCGACGGCGAATACGAACGCGGCATCCTGATCTGCGGCTCAGGTCAGGGTATGTGCATGACGGCCAACAAATTTCCGCGGGTTCGGGCCGCGCTGGCATGGTCGCCCGAAATTGCCGCTCTATCCGCGCAGCACAATAACGCCAACGTACTCTGCCTGCCCGGCCGCTTCCTCAATGAGGCCGAAATCAGCCGCATAGTGGAAGCCTGGATCACCGCCGAGTTTGAAGGCGGCCGGCACCAGACCCGTGTCGATAAAATTGCTCCTCCCCCATCTGAATAACCCAGCCTGAACAAACCGATTATGCTTAATAAATCACTTAGCGCCGCCGATCCGGAAGTTTACCGGCTCATCGAAAAAGAAACCGAGCGTCAGAATCAGAACGCCGAAATGATTGCTTCCGAAAACTTTGCCTCAAAGGCAGTGATGGAAGCCATGGGCACAACCCTCACCAACAAATACGCTGAGGGCCTGCCCGGCAAGCGCTACTACGGCGGCTGCAAGTTTGTGGATGTGGTTGAAGACCTCGCCCGCGACCGTGCCAAAAGCCTGTTCGGGGCCGACTGGGTGAACGTGCAGCCGCACTCCGGCGCACAGGCCAACGCTGCCGTTTATCTGGCCATGATGAAGCCCGGCGACAAGCTCCTCGGCTTCGACCTCTCGCACGGCGGACACCTCACGCACGGCTCACCGGTTAATTTCAGCGGTATTTTGTATGAAGCCCATTTTTACGGGGTAGAAAAAGAGACCGGCCGTCTGGATATGAATAAAATCCGCGAGAAGGCCAAAGCTGTGAAGCCGCGTATGCTTTCGATCGGGGCTTCAGCTTACACCCGCGATTTCGACTACGAAGCCTTCCGCGACATCGCCGATGAAGTAGGCGCATTTCTTTGGATGGATATGGCCCACACCGCCGGCCTCATTGCAGCCAAACAGCTCAACAACCCGCTGCCCTGGGCCCATGTGGTAACCACTACCACGCACAAAACGCTGCGCGGTCCGAGAGGCGGCATGATCCTGATCGGGCGCGACACCGAGAACACCCTCGGCATCGTTGCTCCAAAATCAGGCCGGGTCAAAAACTGGAGTGAGATCCTGGACAGCGCCGTATTCCCCGGCACGCAGGGTGGCCCGCTCATGCACGTAATTGCGGCCAAAGCCGTCGCTTTTGGCGAAGCGCTGCAAGCCGATTTTGTGGGCTATCAGCAACAGGTCATCAAAAACGCTCAGGCCATGGGCCGTGTACTTTCAGAGCTCGGCTATGAGCTCGTGAGCGGCGGCACCGACAACCATCTGCTGCTTATCGACCTCCGCAACAAGGGCGTAACCGGCAAAGATGCCGAAAACATCCTCGGGCGGGCCGAAATTACCGTGAACAAAAACATGGTGCCTTTCGATACCCAAAGCCCGTTTGTGACATCCGGAATCCGCGTTGGCGCCCCAGCCATGACCACCCGCGGCATGAAAGAAGCCGAGTTCGAATACCTGGCCCGCCTCATCGACAAAGCCATCGGCAGCCCGACCGACGAAGCCGTACACGACAGCGTAGCCGCTGAAGTAAAGGCCCTGTGCGAGCGCTTCCCCCTCTACGACTTTGTAAGCATCTGAGCCGCATAAAGGCAAGGGCTCATCCCCCCAAACCGTTCTGCCAAAACCTGCCGGGACTTTTTGCTTCCGGCAGGTTTTTTCTGTTAAACTGACCCACGAAATAAGTCTTCCATCCGAAACCTTAGCACGTGTCAACTACTTCCCAACGTCAAATTATGGACCGGGAGCTGCCCAAAGCGGTTCCTCCGAAGCTTCAGACCGAGAACATGTCGTTCCTCGACCATCTCGAAGAGCTCCGCTGGCGCATCATCAAGGGGCTCGGCGGGGTGCTGCTGGGTATCATTGTAGCCTTCATCTACTCCGATTTTTTCATTGACACCGTACTGCTCGGTCCCGTTTATAAAGATTTCTTCGTGTATCAGTGGGTCGGGCTCGACGCCGTGGATATTTCCCTGCAAAACCGCCGCCTCCCCGGTCAGTTTTTTACCTATTGGGGCACCCTCTTCGTGGTAGGCTTCATCATCGGCTCGCCGCTGTTCATTTATCAGCTCTGGAAGTTCATTGAGCCGGCACTGGAAAACAAAGAGAAAAAGAACACCCGCTTCACCGCTTTTGCGATTACGGGCCTTTTTCTGGTTGGGGTCACATTCGGGTACACCGTGCTGGTGCCCTTTGCCGTGCAGTTTTTCGCACAGTTTCAGCTCTCGGAAAGCGTGCGCAACGACATTGATATCACCGCCTATTTTTCGGCGGTTACCATGTGGATTGTAGCCTGCGGCATCATTTTCCAGCTGCCAATGGTGAGTTATACCCTCTCAAAAGTGGGGATTCTCACCCCTGAATTCATGATTAAGTACCGCAAACTTGCCATCGTGATGTGCTTCGTGCTCGCCGCCTTCATCACTCCTCCCGATCCGGTATCACAATTTTTAATCGGGATTCCGCTTTTCCTGCTTTATCAGCTTGGCATTTACATCAGCAGGTATGTCAACCGGAAACGCGACCGCGAAATCTGGGGCAAAGAAGGAAAACCGCAGGCGGGCTAATGTTCAGCGTTTTTAGTTTTTTTTATCGGGGGATGGCTCCCTGCCCTCACCATTCACGGGGTTAATCCCGCTGTTTTTGATATTGGGAAGCGTGTGCTTTGCCCGGCACCCTGCTTCCGAACAATTCATCATCTTTTTGTTTATTTTGCCTTTATGAAAACAAAACCTCCCAAAGTACACGTCCATACCCTGGGCTGCTCAAAAAACGATGTGGATTCGGAAGTGCTGCTGGCACAGTGCCGGGCCAATCAATTCGAAATCAGCCCCGAGGCAAAAGGCTCTGACGTGCTGGTAATCAACACCTGCGGCTTCATTGAAGCGGCCAAGCAGGAATCCATCAGCCACATTCTTGACGGGGTCCGCCTTAAAGAATCCGGGCAAATCGAGCGACTGCTGGTAATGGGCTGCCTTTCCGAGCGCTACGCCGATGCCCTGCGCGCCGACATCCCCGAAGTGGATCAGTACTTTGGGTCCAACAATCTGCCCGAAATCCTGCACGCTATGGGCGGTGAGTACAAGTACGAGCTGCTGGGCGAGCGCAGCCTCAGCACGCCGCAGCACTTCGCCTACCTCAAAATTTCGGAAGGCTGCGACAACCCCTGCTCGTTCTGCGCCATCCCGCTGATGCGGGGCGGGCACCGCAGCAAACCTATGGACGAGCTGGTGAACGAGGCAAACCTGCTGCATCAGAAAGGCGTGAAGGAACTCATCCTCATTGGTCAGGACCTCACCTACTACGGACTCGACCTCTATGGCGGCCGCAAGCTCGATGAGCTGCTGCTGCGGCTTTCGGATATCGGCTTCACCTGGATCCGCCTGCTGTACGCCTACCCGGCCAAATTTCCGGTACACATTCTGCCGGTGATGCGGGAGCGCGAAAACATCTGCAAATACCTGGACATGCCGCTGCAGCACATCTCCACCAACGTGCTCAAATCCATGCGGCGGGGCGTTACCGAAAAGCGGCTGCGTGAGCTGCTCACTCTCATCAAAGAAGAAGTGCCGGGCATCAGGCTGCGCACCACCTTCATCATCGGCTACCCCAACGAAACAAAGGATGACTTCGAAGCCCTGCTTCAGTTCATGCGCGACATCCGTTTCAACCGGGTTGGCGTGTTCCCCTATTCTCAGGAAGACGACACAACGGCTTTCCCGCTCGGTGACCCCATCACCAAAAAAGAAAAAATGCGCCGCGTGAAAGCGGTGATGGAGCTGCAGGAAGAAATTTCGCTCGACCACAACATGATGCTGCTCGGTAAAGAGCTGCCGGTACTTATCGACCGGATTGAAGACGGTGTGGCCTACGGCCGCACCGAGTATGACTGCCCCGAGGTGGACAACGAATTTGTAGTTCAGGGCGCCGCCGAAGGTTTCGACACCCGCGAGCTGCGGGCCGGGCATTTCTACATGGCCGAGGTAACCGATGTTGAGCCGCACGATATGTTCGGCATTATCACCAAACGCCTCGACTAAGCGGCATCATCCCAAACAACAGCAGTATGCCCAACCGACTTGCCCAATCCGGCTCTCCCTACCTGCGACAGCATGCGGATAATCCCGTTGACTGGCACCCGTGGGGCGAAGAAGCGCTGGTAAAAGCAAGGCGTGAGAACAAGATGATTTTCCTTTCCGTGGGCTATTCAAGCTGCCATTGGTGCCATGTTATGGAGCGGGAAACCTTCCGCGACGAAGAAACCGCGGCCCTGCTCAACGAGCATTTTGTATCCATCAAGGTGGATCGGGAAGAGCGGCCCGACATCGACGCCCTCTACATGGAAGCTGTTCAGGCCATCAGCGGGCAGGGAGGGTGGCCGCTGAATGTGTGGCTGACGCCCGACACCCTGCCTGTTTTTGGAGGCACCTATTTCCCGCCGACTTCCCACTCCGGGCGGCCCTCCTTCCGTAAAGTGCTTCGCCGGATGGTGGAGCTGTACGAAGGTGAACCGGAAACCATTTTCAAACAGGCCGAAGAGTTACGTACGGCCCTTCAGCAGGATATCCTCCGACACCTTGAAGCAGGCAGCCTGCAAGAGAAGTATTTTGAAGAGGCCGTCGTAAACCTGCTTGAACAGTACGATGAAGTTGACGGCGGTTTTTCAGGAGCGCCCAAATTTCCGATGGCCATGAGTATTTCTTTCCTGTTCAAATACAGCCTTATCTCGGGTAAAAAGCCTTATGCAAAACCTGCGCATCACTCCCTGAAAGCCATGCTGAACGGTGGCATATTTGATCAGATAGGCGGCGGTTTTCACCGGTACAGCACCGATACCCGCTGGCATGTGCCGCATTTTGAAAAAATGCTGTACGACAATGCACTGCTCATTAGCAGCCTCAGCGATGCACACACCCTGAAACCGGAACCACTGTACGAACTCGCTGCTGAAGAAACTTTTCGTTTCCTGCGCTATCAGATGTGCCATCCCGGAGGCGGTTTTTTTGCAGCACTCGATGCCGATTCAGACGGAGAGGAAGGCTTGTATTACGTGTGGAGCCTGTCAGAAACCCTGGAAGCGCTGTCGGGTTTTCCTCAGCATGAAGCCCGGTTTTTCTGTGATGTGTACAACATCAGCGCCAAAGGAAACTGGGAAGGCACCAACATCCTGCATATCACAACCCGCATTTCTGAAATTGCCCGCTCCTATGGTTTTGAGGAAACAGAAGCCCGCAACATTCTCTACCGCTGCCGTGAAGTGATGCTTACTGCACGGGCCGACCGGGAACGGCCGGCCCTCGACGATAAAATCATCACCGCATGGAATGCAATGCTGCTCACGGCTCTGTGCAAAGCAGCGCGCCGCTTTAGCTCGCCCAAATGGGAGACCTACGCCCGGCAGCTTGGCGACTTTCTGGCTTACGCCATGATACCCGAGAACGGCCCCGTCATGCGGCTTTATATAGCAGGCGAGGTGAGTCAGCCGGGCTTTCTGGATGATTACGCCCTTCTCGCCGAAGCCATGACACACTTATTCGAGCTCAGCGGTGAAGCCCGCTGGCTCACGCTTGCGGAAGCACTCTGCAATCAGCTGATTGATCATTTTTATGACGATGCCGTGCAGGGTTTTCACTATACAGCCAAACATCACGAACGCATCATTAAGCGCGGCCGTGATATTTTTGACAACGCAAGCCCCTCCGGGAACTCTGCCGCCATTGCTGCCCTTTGGCGCTGCGGCAAATTAACGGGAAACACCCGCATGGAGCAGATTGCTAACGGGGCTTTCCGAAGGGTACTGCCTGCCGCAGCCATGCATCCCTCCTCCTTCAGCTACCTGCTCAGCAGTGCTCTCGAATTTTTTTATCACAATCAGGAGATTGTCATCAGCGGATCCGATCCGGGCTCATTCTTGCAGCATTTCCGTCAGCACCCTTCCTTCACCCGTTTTCTGGTTACAAGCCCTGATGCCGCTCAGATTCCTTATCCGCCGTTCGAGGGTAAAAATAAGGCCGGCAGCCAAACCCTTTGCTATATCTGCGAAAACTTCAGCTGTCAGAAACCTGTATCCTCAGCCGAATCCCTGTAGTAACCCCAACAGACCAATAGCCGCGCGCGAATACCGCTATAAGCCATTTCGGTTTAAATCGTACCGCATAATTTAGCCTGCTTTTCGTTATCTTTGGAAGCTAAATCAAAAACTGCCGAATTTAACCTGTTCATCTGAAACCCCGCGACATGACTATTTTTCACAGCGTAACCGTCCGTTTTTTAACCCTAATTGCTGTAGTGTTGCTTTTCACGGCCTGCGATGATAACACCTTCAGGGGGCCTGATTTTAGTCAGGTACCTGATCCGGTTGATATTACCGGTTTGCAGGCCGATACCCTTGCCAACGGTATTCTGCTGTACACTTTCCGTCAGGGAAATCCGGCCAACCCTGACCTGCCCGGCCTTACTCCCCGCGATCAGGGCTTTATGCGCTATTCAAGCTGGTTCAATGGCGGCCGGGGAAATGTTCGCGACAGCTCCTATGAAGGTGGTTTCATGGATCCGGTTTTCACCGATTTCCTGCGTCGCGAAATCGGTAACGGAGTTCCGATTTTTACGGGCACCTATTTCAATTTTATCATAAGTGGCATGCTTCCCGGAACCAAAGATGAAGACGGTGAATTCAATGCCGACGGTGAGTTTCGCGTAGCACTCGTTCCCCCTTCAGTTTCAGGTCTGTCGGATACCCTCCGCTACGATATTGAACTTTTCGAAATTCTGGACTGATCCAGACACATCAATCCATTGTTTACAGCCTTGCCGGAGCAATCCGGCAGGGCTTTTTTTATTTAGTACGGACAGGGTGATGGATTACCCGGTGATGCTGGATAACATTTCCCGAAACAACAAGGCCAAACAAACAAAAATGCAAGTGTATCTGCCATAGAAGTTTTGCTCTCTGCAGCACATCATAACAGCCTTGAAGCGCCATCAAAAGGAAAGCCCCGCCCGGCACATTACTGCTGCCTGACGGGGCTTTTTAGCGGGAGGAAATTCTGCTCAGCAGCTGCGGGTTCGCAGCCTGAGGCCGGACCCGGGATTTATTTCACCAGCAGCATTTTGTTGGTGAAGGTCTGTCCGTTGGCCTGCATGCGCACGAGGTACACGCCGCTTGTGAGGCGCGAGCCGTCGAACTGAACGGTGTGTGTACCTGCCGTTTGCATGCCGTTGTGAAGCAGGGCTACGCGCTGACCCAGTACGTTGAAAACCTCGAGGCGCACATCGGTGGCTTGCCCCACTTCGTAGCGGATGTTGGTTGTGGGGTTGAAGGGGTTCGGATAGTTTTGCAGGAGTCCGAAGCCGGCAGGCTGCTCAAGAAGGTCTTCGTCGTGAATACCAACCGGCATCAGGCCGCCCTCCGGAAGGGCTACAAACTGCGACGTATAAATTACGAACTCACCGGGGCCGAGTACAACGGGCTCGTTGGTAGCACTAAATACGCGCTCTTCCTGTGCGAAGTAATCGTACCACACGCCGGTATGCTGCACGTTTGCATCAACCGTGCGCTGATTTACATCGAAGTTTCCGATGATGGTCACGTTCATGCTTTCGTGGTTCAGCCGGATGCGTTTTACAGAAGGCTGAAGGTCCAGATCTACGTTTTCCGTGCGGAAAGCTTCGCTGCTCTGCCGCAGGTGAATAAGTGCGCGCCAGGTGTTGTAAAGCTCAACCCGTACAGGGTCAGCAAGGTACTCATCCCACATTACCGGCATGGGAGCCGTACGGTTCGGGCCGGTTTCATCAAGGGGGATGTCGTAGCCGAGTTCGCCAAACTGCCAGATCATTTTCGGACCGGGGATGGTAAAAAAGAAGGCTCCGGCCAGCTTCTGCCGCCCGATGGCGGTTTCAAAATCACGCACGCTGTAACCCGCTGAGCTGTTGCCAAACTGCAGGTTGCGGTACATCAGCCGCTGCTCATCGTGGCTTTCCATGTAGCCCACCAGGTTGGGCGCATTCCAGCCGCGGCTCTGATGGAAAACACCGGAAAAATTCGACTGATTATTGCTGTGCCAGCCCATGGTGGCTTCATTGTAATTGAAATTCATGTTACCCCACAGGAGCATGCCTGGCCGGCCTTCGTTGCGGCGCCAGTTGGAGAGCTCCATTTCTTCACTGTTTGCAGTAAAGTGCTCCAGAACGATCCAGAAATCCGGATCGACTTCCCAGATAGCATCGGCCATACGTTTCAGGTTTGCAATGCGCTGCGCATTATAGCCATGGTAGTTTTGGCTGTTGAAGTTGGTCGCAAAGCCTTTGGTGAGGTCGAACCGGAAGCCGTCGACACGGAACTCCTCAATCCAGAAGCGGTTGGCGCGGTCCATCCAGTATTTGATTTTGGGATGGTCGTGATTGAGGTGATTGAAAACATTGAATTCGTGCCCGGGACCTATCAGCGGATTGTTCTGATGGCCGTACAGACCTATGAGCGGTGAAAGATCGGTTGCGTGATTGTACACCACATCCAGCAAAACGGCCATGCCGCGGGAGTGTGCTTCATCGATGAGGCGCTTGAGTTCGAAGGCGGGGCCGTACGACTTCTCCACAGCAAGGTGGAAGTTGGGATTGTAGCCCCAGCTGATGTTGCCGTCGAAATTGGAAACCGGCATTAGCTCAAGGGCATTGATGCCCAGCCGCTGCAGGTAATCGAGGGAATCGGCGAGATTGGCGTAGGTGCTTTCATCCATCCAGTCGCGGATCAGCAGCTCATATTTAATCATATCACGGTGATCGATCCGCTGATAATCTGTAGTCTGCCACTCGTACTGCGGCGCGGCGGTTTGGAGGATGGAAACCACACCGCTTGTTTTACCTGTCGGGTATGCTTTCAGGTTCGGGTAAACATCCTCACTGATAAAACGGTCATTCCAGGGGTCGAGCATTTTGTGGGAGTATAATTCGCCGATCCGACGCTCGCCTTCCACCAGATACTGGAAACCGTACTCAACACCGGGTGTAAGCCCTGTAACGGTGGTCCAGAACATCACGCTATCCGGGTTAACCGTATGGCGGTTCATGAAATACTCAGGGCGGATTTCCCACTCAGTGAAATCGCCGATCACATAAATATGCTCGATATAAGGAGCCCAGATGGCAAGGGTCGCTGAGGTATCATCATTATGATAATTGATTCCGTAGCGTGTGCCTGAGGGCGGAGCTGCTTCGGTAACTTCAGGATTAACTACAATGTAGGTGAAGGCTTCGGCAGTTTCTCCGGTATTGTCTTCCACTTCAGCGCGCAGGTCGATACGGCCGGTAGTATTAATTGACAGCGTATAGGTAAGCTCGGCAGCAGCGTTGACTGATGCGAGCAGCTCATCACCTGCAAAAAGGCGAAGTGCGGCAATTTCGGTTTCGAGGGCAAAGCCCGCAATACGGATCTCGACATCATCCCCCGGCTCAGCAAAAGTAGGGCTGAAGGGATCGTCGGAAGGGCTTGTAAAGCGGACCAACAGAGGCTCAACAAATAAATCAACAAAAATATCTGCGTTTCCTACATCCTTGCCTTCGCGCCAGCTGCCGTTAACAGGCGCTTCGCTTCGGAAAACAAAGGCAAGCTGCAGAATCTGCTCACTTGCAGGCACCCCGTAGTAAGCCCGGATATCTTCGATATCAAGCTGATAGAGGTCTTCCCCTATCCGGGTGAGTTTGGTTTCGGGGGTGTTTTGGCCCCAGTTAGTTTTTACGTAGCGCCAGCCGGAGGGTCCTGAACTCAGGTTAGTAATTACGCCCGTGTGAGCGTACACATCGCCTGTATAACCGGCAAGGCCGCCGTTGCCCTGGGTGGCATCAAAAATAATGGATACCGGCTGATCTTCAGTAGGAAAATCGGGTATGGTGGTTACGACCTGAGCATTCAGCCAGGTGGCCGGCAGCAAAGTGATCACAAGCAGGGTAAAAAGCGAAAGCAATCGCATCCTGGGGTAAAACATGTGGGTATAGGTTTTATTTCAGTTAAGAGGGTACCGAAGAGCCGGTTATGGAATCATCCCGAAGGGATGAAGCCTCGGCCATAGCTGCCGGGCTTATGGAAGAGCTGCGCAAGACGAGCTCCGGTGAAAAAACGGTATGTGACACGTTCGCGTCCGGGTTTTCAATGCGGTTGAGTAATTTTTCAATGGCCATTTCTCCCATTTCACGCATAGGCTGCCTCATGGTACTGAGGCCAAAAAAATCAGAAAACTGAATGTCATCGAAACCGATGATGGGCAGATATTTGCCGCGGTCCTGCATGGCTTTAATTGCGCCAATAGCCTGGATATCAGAGTTGCAAAAGCAGGCATCAGGAAGTTCCGGTAATTCAAGCAGGGATATCATGGCTTCATAGCCGTTTTTCTCGGTAAAGCCGTCCCGGGCACGGCTCGAACCTGTTACAATGAGCTCAGGCACCAGAAAGCGGCCGCCGTCTTCAAGGGCGCGCCGGTAACCGCTGATGCGATCCTGAGAAGGTTTGGAGCTGCTGATTGCAGAAATCATGGCAATCCGCTCGTAGCCATTTTCCATCAGATAGCGTGTAGCATTGTAAGCGCCTTCCACACTGTCAACACTTACGGAATCGTATTCTGCACTGTATTCATCAACGAGTGTTACAGGCACATCAAACTTTTTAAGGGCTTTCCACTCGCGTTCAGAAAGGTGAACGGATATGATCACATACCCCTCGGCCATTCCCCTTTTGATGCTGTACTCAACCTGATCGAAAATATCATCTGAAATTTTAATGTTATAAATATTCAGGTCGAAATCAGAATTGCCAATCTGTTCCTGTATGCCTTCAAGTACTTCCATAAAAAAGTAATTTGAAATAACCGGAACAATTACAGAAATGAGTTTGCTTTTTTTCCGTGCAAGGCCCTGCGCCATGGCCTGCGGGTGATACCCCATCTTTTTCGCAAGCTGCAGAATTTTCGTTCGTGATTTTTCAGACACGTTCGTGCTGTTGTTAAACACGCGTGAAACGGTTGCAATGCTAACCCCTGCCTCTTTGGCGATATCGTAAATTGTTACAGACACAATGAAATCCTCTCGTGCTTGGTTGAACGGTTTCCAAACCGCATTGTAGTTTGGGTCCGGAAAAGAATCCGGAGGCCTGTTACAGGCCTCCGGATGATATGGCATTTTTATTTCATCCGAAACTAACCGGAGGAAAGTCTATACTTGCTTGGATTTACTTCACGAGCATCATAGTGCGCTGTGTCGTAAAATTACCGGACTGCAGGCGGTACAGATATACCCCTGAAGACAGGCGGCTGGCATCAAATTGTACAGTATGTACGCCGGCACTGAAGGTACCGTTAGCCAGTGTAGCAACACGCTGCCCCAACACGTTGAACACATCCAGACGGATATCAGCTGATTCCGGCAGGGTGAAGTTGATGTTGGTTGTCGGGTTGAAAGGGTTCGGGTAATTCTGGCTCAGCGTGATGGCACGCGGAAGCTCGCTGCCCGGCTGTACGCTTGTTGGCGTTACAGGGAAGTAAACTGTACCTGAGTACAAGTGGTTGTTGGTTTCAGGCTGTGTTTCGCGGGTAAGTGCGAAAGTAGTACCCCAGTCGAGCTGCGGGAAATCAGACAACATAACAGGAGCATCTTCTTCACCTAAACCATAGCTCGGCGGAGCAGGGAAGTCGAGGTCTTCAGCTTTCCAAACAATTTCATCGAAGGTAAAGCCGCCGGTTGGCCAGATAGTTACATCACCAATCACTACTTCAGGTTCGATGTAGCGATAGTAACGACGGCCTGCGTTAAATCCGCCACCATTAATTACATACGGGCCGTCTTCCGGGCCGTAAGCAATTCTGAAACCAAAGTGATTTTCCGTTGGCAGAAGGATTTCGAGTTCAAGCTCATACATGTTGGTATCACCAACACGGGTGAAACGCAGGCGGTCGCGCTGGGCCGGATCATTAAGGCCCGGGGAACCGTCGCCAACAGAAAGGTTCTGGGTGAGACCAAAAATTGGTGTTTCAACCACAAGGAACACTTCATCTTCACCCGGAGTGAACGGGTTATCGGCGTTGGCGATGGCATCCGTCATATCGAGCGGGAAGGTTACGGTATAGGTATCGGTACCGGTACCTTCAGAAGTTATGAGCGCCTGCTGCGGAAGACTGTTGAAGAAGCCGATATCGCCGCCAAAATCGCCGGTAGCAACCTGGAATGGTGAGCTGCCGAAATCGTACAAACGATCGCCGCCGCCAAATGCACCCGGCTCTTCCCAACCGTTACCTGATATCAGGTTCGGGATGTAGTTCGGGCTTGAAGAGTCGAAACGGCTTTCATCCCAAACGATGAAGTATTTGTAAGGAATCTGCTGACCTACTTCGCGGGTAAGTACAAAAGAGCTTCTCCAGATATCTTCACCTTCATCATAGGTCATTGAAGTACTTGAATCCCAGTTGTTGAACGCACCGGGAACGGCAACACGGTCGCCAATACCACGGTTGAAGTAGCCAAGCTGCTCGAGCAGACCAACGTTGGCACGGAATTCTACTTCAGCTTCAATGATTTCACCACTCGGAGGCACTTCATTGTTGAAGTTGGTCCAGCGGATGGTGGAATCAGCGGATGGAATGAAGAAGGTCTTGTCAGATCCGTCTTCCCACTGCACGCCGGCCGGTGTGTCGATCACATACTTGTAAAGAACCTGACCGGTTTCCTGATTGTAATTTCCACGAACCCCTACAACATGATCAGGATCTTCAGGATCGTACTGGTTTGTAGCTACCCGCGCACCAACGTTCACACGGAAGTGAACAGCTGTAAAACCTTCTTCCGAAGGCTCAAAAGGAGCTGTGCGGTCTGCGTTGGTTCCGGCAAAATACGCGATAGGAAGCACGATATCCCCATCAGCATCTTCAGGCACGGTGTACGTGTAGTTTCCGCCGCCGGTAGGATCAAATTCCCATCCGCCATTAAATCCGAGCCCGTTCTCTGTGTCAGAACCTGCCCAGAATTTATAGACAAGCTGATCGCCGGGAGCCATCAGGAGATTAAGTTCCCAGTAATCACCGGCAATATTCTGGGCCTGAACTGAGCTTGAACCCCAGTTAATGTTCTGGCCGAAGTAGTCTTCAGCGTTGAACTCGGTTCCGTTTACAGCACCACGGATTTGGAGCACCCCGTCTGCGCTGAGGGTATCAGCAACGGTTGAGGTGTTAACCCGGAAGGTGACCGTAATCGGGTCCTCTTCTGCTACCGCATAACTTGCTGCGCCAAAAACGAACAGTGCAAGCATGAGCAGCGCTTTGGTATAGGTTTTCATATGTACCTCTTTTTTTGTTTAGATTTACGGTTTCCCGCTTTTGTTTCAGATTTATTCTGAAAGATGTTTGAGACAGCCGGCACGTAAACAGCCCCGTGCTATATGCCCCGGTGTTGCGATAGTTTAAAATTTGACTTTAAGTGAGAAGCGGTTGGTTACGCCCAGAATTTTGTGGCTTTGCAGCGCGT
>JAFIET010000163.1 GCA_020832405.1 Balneolales bacterium | reverse complement strand
ATCCATGAAAACGAGTGTGCAGCCAGAATTTTCTGAAAGCCGATTTTACTCGCTTCCTCAGCGGATTTGCCCTCTTCTTTTTTGACGAGGGCTTCTACTACCAGATAAACGGTGAGAACCAGTGCGAAAATCTCTACATAGAATCCCGGCACCTCGAAACCGGAAAGCCTTTTGATAATGGCGTAAATGCCGTAAAACAGGAAGCCCCACAGCGGACGAATATTGAAGAAAATTTCTGCGGGGGAGGCGTACTGCTTGGGTGTGGGGTCCTGATCGGCCATGGCACGGGTGATGTCGTCTTCATCCTCTCCGTAGCGCCCCAGGTATCTCGGCTCTTTGATGAAGAATGGCGGGATGATGGAGAACAGCAGCACCACCACCGCACCTGAGTAAATCAGGAACACGTTACCCATGGTTGCCCCGATGAAGTACGAGAGTACCCCAAAGCTGCCGGAGATGGTCTGCATCCAGGTGTAGCCTTTGGTGCGGGCCCGGCCCTCCGGGGTTACGTCGGCTATAATGGAGCGGGTAGGGTTGAAGGAAACGTTGATGGAAAGATCAAGAACCATCGAAATGACAATGGCAATCCCCAAAATGGCTTCAATGCCCAGCGATGCCTGTATGATGCCGATATTGGGCAGGGCTAAGAGCATAAGTGATGCCAGCACCCCGCCAACGAGGATGAAAACCCGCCGCCTTCCGTTCATAACCCAGACGTTGTCGCTGATAATGCCGATCACAACCTGACCAATAATACCGGCGATGGGTCCCGTTGCCCAAACCAAACCGATATCGCTGATGGAAAGGTCGTACTGATAGGTGAGCAGCCAGCTGAGTGCTGCTATCTGAATGGAAAGCCCAAGCCCCATAGCTGTTGCAGGCAGCGCCAGAAGCGCGTAAAAGGAATTTGAAAGACGTTTTTGAATGTCGAGCATGAAGGATATTCCTGTTGGGGGTTACCCGATAAGTTGATGGATACAGAACGAAAAGCTTCGGATGCCCTGCGCTGAGTTTTGCTGGCTAAGCGCGTAAACGGCAAAAAATTAGCGGATGCAGTAGATTTTCAGCCTAAAACCGCAAACTGTGCAAAATTAGTGAAAGCGCTTACATTTTCCAACATAAAATTTCTGCGGCCAAAAGGAACAAACATACAAAAATATTGCTTTCAGCATCGGTTGTGATGAACCGCAGGCGCCGCAGCTGCGTCTAATTTTCAGTGCCGTTTTATATACCGGCAACCCGCTTTTCTCACCCTCCAATTACTTATTCATCTATGATTCCAGTTACCAATCGTTTTGCATCAGGCACGCTCAGGGCCGCTTTGCTGCTGATGCTTATTGCCTGTTTTTTTGTTTCTTTTCCGGCGCACTCACAGGCGCAGTCCGTAGAGCAGCGCATGCAGGAAATGGCACAGCGCGCCCTCGTTGAAGGTGTTGTTACAGATGCCGAAACGCAGGAAACCCTAATCGGCGCTAACGTAGCGCTGTTTTCATTGCCGGATACCGTGCTCGTGCGCGGGGCAACTACCATGAACGACGGCACCTTTGCCCTTCGCATGGCCCGCCCGGGCAGCTACCTGCTGCAGGTTTCCTTTATCGGTTATTTCACGCAGATTGAATCGCTGGAATGGACCGGCCGCGAAGAGCTGCCGTTTACCCGTAATTTTGCGCTGGCCGTAAACCGGGAATCCCTCGACGAAGTCCGCATCACCGGGCGTATGCAGCGGGTAGAAGTTCGTGGTGATACCACTGCTTTTAATGCCGACGCCTTCACAACCGGCCGCGATGCAACCGTGGAAGACCTTATCGCCCGCATGCCGGGCATTACCGTTCAGGACGGCCGCGTTGAAGCACAGGGCGAACAGGTCCGCCGGGTTTTGGTTGACGGGAATGAGTTTTTCGGGGATGATGCCCTCCTCACCCTGCGCAACCTTCCGGCTGAAGCCGTCTCCCAGATTGAGGTTTTCGACCGCATGGGCGAGCAGGCCCGGTTCACCGGTTTTGATGACGGCAGTCAGGAACGCACCATCAACATCGTGACCCGCATGGGCATCCGGAACGGTCAGTTTGGCAGGTTTAACTCCGGTTACGGCTCCGATAACCGGTACTCCGCAGCCGGTAACTACAACTATTTCAGCGGTGCCCGCCGGATTTCGGTGCTTGGCCTCACCAATAATGTGAACCAGCAGAACTTTTCCGGTGATGACCTTTCCGGTGTGCAGGCTGCTGCCATGCGCCGGCCCGGTATGGGCGGTGGTATGGGCGGCGGCGGCTGGGGCGGCGGCGCAACCCGCGAGTTCATGGTGGGTCAGCAGGATGGCATCACAACTACTCACTCCTTCGGCCTCAACTACATCGACCGGCCTTCGCAGCGGCTGAATATCAACAGCAGCTATTTCTTTAATGCAGCTGACAACGACCGCGAGCGCGTGAGCGAGCGCCGCTACACCGGCGGTATTCTCGGCAATCAGCTCTACGACGAGTTTTCCGGCGGCGTTACCGATAACTTCAATCACCGGTTTAATGCCCGCGTGGAGTACAACCTGAA
>JAFIET010000062.1 GCA_020832405.1 Balneolales bacterium | reverse complement strand
GGTTTCTGGTTTCTGGTTTCAAAGTTCAGAGGTAAATTCATATAAATCAAATTATTAGCGACACACTGACACACTGACATACTGCCCTACTGTTCAGCCTTTGACTGGCACAATGCTTGGTCCGGCTGTTCGAGATGACACTTTTGGGGATTTGGGGTTTAGGCGCAATATCACAGATACTAAAGGTGTCCGCTCTTTTTTTCGGCAGCGCGGGAAGAGGCAAAAATCCCGTAGGGATTTCACATGGGTAGAAAAAAGCCGCCGCCCCTCATTTTCTGTGTGCCGTAGGTACACAACATGCCCGCAGGAACGCGAACGGTTGCGGAGCCCGGTTCAGGCTCGTGAGCGCCGAGCTAACGATACCCGTTATAGTGGCTCCGCCGGTCGCATCGCAGCTGCGCTGCTCCGGTAATTGGGGGGGGCGCGGCTTTTCTACCCATGTGGCTTCCCTGACGGGAAGCGGCAGTTGCAAAAATTAAATCAAGCTCCAAACCTAACCACCGTGTTATCCTGAACACTCCTTATTTGGCGGGAACCCATCGAAGCCTGAGCAGCAGACCTGGCATGAAACTTTTTGAAATGTCATGTGTGGGATCTCCTTCGCCGCAAAACGCCCCGGATGTATGCACAAGGATTTATCGGATGGGTCGGGATTTGCGCAGATTTTGTTTCGCGCAAAGGCGCAAAGAAGCAGGGTATTCGTGCGTAAACGCAAATGTCATAAAAACAAAAATATAGCGACACACTGACATACTGACATACTGTAATACTGTTCAACCTTTGGAGATCTCTCACATGAGGCTTCGGAAGCTTTTGGGAAGGAGTAAGCTGCTGGACTCAATGCTATCCCAGGCTGTCGAGATGACACTTTTGGGGATTTGGGGTTTAGGCGCAATATCACAGATACTAAAGGTGTCCGCTCTTTTTTTCGGCAGCGCGGGAAGAGGCAAAAATCCCGTAGGGATTTCACATGGGTAGAAAAAAGCCGCCGCCCCTCATTTTCTGTGTGCCGTAGGTACACAACATGCCCGCAGGAACGCGAACGGTTGCGGAGCCCGGTTCAGGCTCGTGAGCGCCGAGCTAACGATACCCGTTATAGTGGCTCCGCCGGTCGCATCGCAGCTGCGCTGCTCCGGTAATTGGGGGGGGCGCGGCTTTTCTACCCATGTGGCTTCCCTGACGGGAAGCGGCAGTTGCAAAAATTAAATCAAGCTCCAAACCTAACCACCGTGTTATCCTGAACACTCCTTATTTGGCGGGAACCCATCGAAGCCTGAGCAGCAGACCTGGCATGAAACTTTTTGAAATGTCATGTGTGGGATCTCCTTCGCCGCAAAACGCCCCGGATGTATGCACAAGGATTTATCGGATGGGTCGGGATTTGCGCAGATTTTGTTTCGCGCAAAGGCGCAAAGAAGCAGGGTATTCGTGCGTAAACGCAAATGTCATAAAAACAAAAATATAGCGACACACTGACATACTGACATACTGACATACTGACATACTGCCCTACTGTTCAGCCTTGGACTGGCTCAATGCCGTGCCCCGCTGTTCGAGATGACACTTTTGGGGTTTTGGGGACGAATTTTTCCTTTTTTGTAGTCTGCCGCGTTTGGGCTAATTTGAGGCTGAAATTTTACCGGAAAATATTTTTCCGTTTTGACGCCTCTTTAACCCGATTATCATTATCCGCTATGACAACACCCGAAACACCTGCTACCCTCATCCGGAAACGCCTTGCCGGGTTTTCGCTCCTGGCCGTTGTGCTCATGGTAACCGTGTCACAGCTTTACAGCTGTGGCAGCAGCGGCGATGAGACTGCCGACACCCTTTACACCGCATCCCTGCCGGATGAGCTGCCGCCCATCGATCGCGTGCAGCTGCTGGGCGATATTGAGTTTCTGGCTTCTGATGCGCTTCTGGGCCGTTTTCCCGGAACCGAAGGCAGCCGGCTCGCGCAGGAGCACATCATCGCCCGCTTTACTGCCCTTGGCGTGGAGCCCGTGGGTGACAGCTTTCGCCACCATTTCTCCCACACCAACCCGCGCAATCAGACTTCGTTTGAGGATGCCGTAAACATCATCGGGATGATTCCCGGCACGGAAAATCCCGAGCGATTTATCGCGGTTACCGCCCATTACGATCACCTCGGCATGCACGACGGACAGATCTTTAACGGCGCTGACGACAACGCCTCCGGTGTTGGCGGGCTTCTCGCAGCGGCGCGGCACTTCACCGAAAACCCGCCGCAGCACTCCCTGTTGCTGCTCGCGCTCGATGTGGAAGAACAGGGCCTCGGCGGCGCTCAGTACTTTGTTCAAAACCCGGCCGTACCCCTCGATCAGATTGTGATGAACCTCAACATGGATATGATCAGCCACAATTTTGAAGACCGCCTTGTAGCCGCCGGTACCTTCCACTACCCGTTTTTGCGGCCCTTTATTGAAGAAGCCGTAGCATTCAGTCCGCTGGAAATTATCTTCGGCTTCGATAATCCCGACGCCCCTCAGGACTGGACCTTCTCTTCCGATCACGGACCCTTCCATGCTTCGGGCATTCCTTTCATCTATTTCGGGGTGGAAGATCACGACCACTACCATCAGCCGACCGACACCTTCGACCGCATCAATCCTGATTTTTATGTGATTGCTGTTTCAAGCATCATCAGCGTTCTGGAGCACCTCGACCGCAACCTTGCGCAAATCGAAGCCCTGCACGGCTCCGCGGCCCTCGATTAGGCCGGAAACACATCCCCCGAAAATAAAAAGGTACCCGCCGCATGGTGAGTACCTTTTTTTATGAGGTGTGATACTGATGATGATGTGTTCAGAGCCGGCTACAGGTATTTGTCGCCGCGTACCACCTTTACATTTTCGGTATAGGTGATGACGGCATAGTTCTCGAAGTAGGTTTCAGAAACCGCGGTCAGAATTTTGTTGGCTACTTCCTGATTCACAATGGCTTCTAATTTGATGTTCCTGCCTTCGAACTCAGAAGCCCGGATACCGCGGCTGCCTTCACCCGATGCATCGGTGATGGTATAGCCTTTGGCACCTTTTTCAACGATGAGCTCTGTGAGCTGTTTTTTCAGCAGACGCTCCGCGATGATGGTAATTAAAATGGCGTCGGTCATTAACATAAGTGTCAGCCTCCCATCCAGTTGGCGATTACAAAGTAAAGGGGAATTCCCAGGGTGATGTTAAAGGGAAAGGTGATGCCCAGCGAGGCCGTGAGGTAGAGTGTCGGGCTTGCCTTGGGCAGTGCAATACGAACGGCTGCGGGTGCTGCTATGTAGGAGCCGCTTGAAACCATGGCGGCAAACACGCCGGCACCGGCAACGCTGAGGCCGGCCAGGAGTCCCAGCCAGATCGCCAGGATGCCGTGCAGAATCGGAACGATGATCCCGAAGCCGACCAAAAACAGCCCGGCTTTTTTCAGGTCGCGCAGGCGGCTTGCGGTAACAATGCCAAGCTCCAGTAAAAACAGCACCAGGGCGCCGTTAAACATGGTCACAAAAAACGGTTCAACAGATGCAAAACGCTCCGGTCCCGAAACGAAGCCGATCAGCAGGCCTCCCATCAGCAGCATAATGCTGCTTCCGGTAAAGACCTCATGCATGGCTTTTTTTACGGATCCGCCCCCGGTGCTCAGCAGCAGCGGGATCATAAGCGCAACCACGATACCGGGAATTTCGAGCAGGGCAACGAGCGTAGGCATAAAGCCTTCGGCCTGCAGCCCGACCGACTCCGCATAGGCCATGGCTGCTATGTAGGTAACTACCGAAACCGAGCCGTAATGCGCCGCAATACCGGCAGCGTTATCCATATCGAAGCGGCCCATATAGCGAAGTACCAGAAAAGCCGTGATCGGGGTAACGACCCCGAGCAGCAGGGTTGCGCCTACCGGCCACACAACCACGTCGAAGGAAGTCTTGCTCAGCTCCACGCCCCCTTTAAGACCGATGGCCAGCAGCAGATAGATGGAAATAGACTGATACAGCGGTTTGGGCAATTCCAGATTGCTCTTTACCAGCCGGCTCACAATCCCCAGCACAAATGCCAGAACTATCGGAGAGGCGAAATTGGAGATTAACGCATCCATAAAAACGATTGAAGTGAATATTTTGTGAGCGTAAATATTAACACTAATCCGTGAAATCTTCATTAAGCCCAACCACTTACAGCGGCTGAAGGCTAATGCAATCCATTCCCGTCTCTCAGGATGAGGAAATCCTCAGTTCGAGGGCGCCTTTGAAACCTTTGCCGGACTTCAGCGGAATCCTAAAACTTCCTCCCTCCCCGCCTTCAGCCAGGCTGCCCCGGTGCTCGCCCCAGCCCTCATCGGTGAAAGTGTAGCGCAGCTTGAAGCCGCCCTGCCCGTCGCCCGTGCGGATTGCCTTAATTGTGAGCTGTTCACGAAACAGGTTTTCGCCCGGAATCCGGTTGGTGCGGAACAGGCGCCCGTCGATTTCATACTCCGTTGTTTTTACTGCCATATCCACCGTAAAAACAAGCGTTCGGCCGGTTTCGATGTTGCGGGAATCCATAAAGGCGCTGAACAGCACCGGCATACTGCCCGGTTTGGGCTGCCATTTGCCGTTGGTGCCGCGCTCAAAAAGTTCATCGAACTCTTTGAAACCAGCCGACTGATTCTCCACCTTCCGTTCGCTGAGTTTGAACAGCTGACCCCGCACCATCACCGTGTTTTCGAAATAGTACGACGCCCGCACCCTCCGGCCTTTTTCGAGCGCTTTCTCCACGCTTGGCGGCAGCGGCAGGGCTTCGAGGTGCAGCACAGCCTTCACCATAATATCCCCGAAGAGAAAGCGGGTGAGGTTTTGGTAGCCTTCCTCCGAATTCACCAGACCGTACACCCCGCTGTGGCTGTGATGCGTGTAGGAGCGCGGCGCTCCCTGCACACTCGCGTTTCGGATGAGTACCAGCCCGTCGCTCATCGGCCCGACCGCCAGCCGCGACAAATTGTAATCCTGATGATTGGTGCCAACCAGCGCAAAAAAGCGGTCCTCCGGAAACTTCCGGTTGAGCGTATCCACGCGCTGATGCGAACTTAGCGCGAGATACTGCGCCATGCGTCTCCGGTTGAAGTTGTTGATATCCCAGCCGCTGAGGAAGCGCGGCACATTGGCCCCTCGTATTTCAATGCCGTTGTGCGGGGTGCCGTAGGTGAAAACCTTGTGCACCATTTGTTTGGCGGCCGCATCGCCGATGGCATCATTCTGCAGAAAACAGCGTGCAATCAGCCCGCCCATGGAATGCGCCACGAGATACACCCGGAAGTCCTGCCGGGCTTCGGCATCTTCCCCGCAAACCTGATCGCGGGTTTTGAGGATGAGCGCACTCAGGCCTTCAGCGGCTTTTTCGATGGACGGGGTTCCGTCACCGGTACCAAAATCGCGGTCGGCCTCGTCGTAATAGCGATGGATGATTACGCTCTTTGCAGGGATTTCATCGTCGATAATTTCCCCCGCAGCATAATTATCGGTATAGCCGAAATCTTTCATCAGCCGGATCAGGGGCGATTCAAAAAAGTGCTGTGTCACTTCCCCCTTGTGGTTCTGCCGGATTTTCGTCGTGCCAAGGTTGAACCCCATATACGGGGTCGAGGTCGTATCCTCAATGGCCGACTGCGTCATTGCGTAGCCGCGGATGTAAATTATAGGATAAAACGGCGCCTTAATCGTTGCCATGCTGTCTTCCTCTCAGGTTTGTTTGGGTTGGTTTTCGGGGGATGTGTTTCCGGGCCTGAACCAGGTTCGGGGAGTATGTCCCACTCCTGCGGGTTTGGGTTCGGAAATCACCCTTCGTTATTCCGACAATACCCAAAAAGATGCGGACTTGCAACGCGTGAATATGCGGACTCCGATTTGCGGCTTTGCGTAGAACCAGTACGCACATCCCAAAAATGGATACCAAGCACACAGACCAAATACCGCACAAATGTATAAACAAAGAACGTCACCCTGCATTACCCAAATCCACCCTCAGCTTACGGCATTCGGCTCTTTGTATTCTTCTACCTGCTCCAGCAGTTCCATAGATTTCATCAGTGGCGTCCATTCGTTTCCATTAAAAATGAGCTGAAACCATTTCTTATTTCTGTTCTCGTATTTGATGTTGACGAACAGCCAAACAGCAATAACGGCAGATGATAGAGTGAAAAACAAGGTGATCATCCATTGCAAAATACTCCAATCTGTGAGCATCGTCTCGTTCCACCAAAAAGTTGTCCAAACAGGTAACTGAAGAAAGAGAATACGGGTTACCCAAAGCGTTGATGACTTCAGACTTGCCAGCTTCTCCTGCGTTCGTACGATAGGTTCAGTGATATCCACCTGATAAATCGTGATGAGCTGATAGAGATAAACAAACAATGCTATAGCCGTTAAGCCCACCTGTACAGAAGCTGAAAACAGAAAGAACTTATTCGCTTCAGGAAATGAGTTTACATAAACTGAACTCAAAGCTATACCACCGATACCAACCCATAAAATCCCAAGCAGTAAAACAACTATTTTAATGGGTTTCATTGAACCTAACATGCTGTAAACCTTTATCCGGCTTATATCATCTGCGTTTTGTTTATTGATGACAAAACGCTCTTCCATTCTGTCATTGGTGGCCTGCCAAAGTTTTTTTAATTCCAACTCGTTCATTGCTTTAAGATTTTAGTTTTGAAAACCGGATTTTTAATTGCTCTTTTATTCGACTGATCTTGGTACCTGTATTACTCACAGATATTCCCAATATTTCAGCTATTTCAGCATGACTCTTGTCTTCCAGATAAAGTATCATCAATGCTTTGTCTATTTCTTTTAGCTCGCTGATAAATTGTTCCAGTAAATTCAGCCTTCTTTCATTTTCGGATTTGTCATCGATTGGCATTTCTGTTAATTGCTCATTCAGCCCGGTATATTTTCTTACTCTTGCTGAATTTTTTCGATAAAATGAGATAGCGACATTCAGTGAAATACGATACAACCAGGTAGAAATTTTATACTGATCATTATATTTGTGAACGGACTGCCAAATCTGAATCATCATTTCCTGTATGAGGTCTTGCCGGTCTTCTTCGTCTGCGCAGTATGCACGGGCAACCTTGAACAAAATACCTTTGTGCTGTTCAAGAATACTTTCAAATAAAAGTTTATCCTTTTGTTTTTTCATTATAATTATGAAAAGGAAAAATTTTAAGATTCATCATTTTGGGATTTTTTGATGAACCTTGTTTCCCTGATAATTCGCAAGGCCATTCAAAAAATCACAGTCATCCGTATCTTTTTTTAAGTTTTTCGAATCGCCGGCTAAGATTGATTGAATTATTGTCGGTTGAATCTTAAAGCTCCGATCATCTTCCCCCGCAATTTCCCTTTCTTCAAGCGCGATGCAGACAAGCTTCAACAAATTACTCAATGCACTGAGTAAAATAACTCATCGCATTGAGTAAGTTGTATTTATGCCCATAATCTGTTGTACTTCAATATTTTAGGCTTTGAACATTAAGCACATATCCGGGCATTGGTCAACCCCGGCTTACATAGGGTGAAGTGAAAATCCCGCTGCCGCCCGCCGGTATGGTAACCCGAACCGGGGCCTCGAGGCGGATATCCCGGCGGCTGTGATTCACGGCAAAGAGGTAGTTCGCGCCCCGGTAGCGGTAGAGAATCCACTCCAGCTCATCGCTCACAAAGTTGGTGACGGGCTGCCCGTCCTCAAGCACCGGCTTCCAGTGCTGAAGCTCTTCGGCAAAGCGCAGCACCAAATGCCACAGGCGCTCGTCGTACCGGCCTGATTCGGCATTCACGCGTACATCGGGGTAAAACAGCACGCCCGTTGCCTCATTGGCAATGGCCGAGAACACCTGCTGCCGGATGTTCTGCATTTCTCGCTCCGGCTCGCCCCGGTGCCGGAACTGCTCGGCCGAGAACCAGATCCAGACCGGCTTTTTCCGGTCGATGGTCGGGTGATGCAGCATGGCGCGGGTTACGGCCCCCGCCCGGCGCGGATCCGCAATCTGAAAGGCGTAGGTGTTGATGAACAGCACGTCGTAGGCATCGCGGTACTCCTCCATCATGATATCCAAAATCTGCTCCCAGCTCAGTTCCGTTGTCCGCTGCAGGGGGGCATCGCTTGTAACGGTCGCAGCCATTTCGGCGGTGCCGCCGGTTCGCTGCCATACCAGCGCGTTGCCCGTACCCTCACCGCGGCTGTTGCCTACCGGACCCAGCCCCAGACTCACGAGCACCTCCGGAGAGGCCAGCTCATACATCAGCCGGGCCGTATCGCCGGTAAAATGCCACATATTGGAGGCCGTGCCCCGCTCCGGCTCATCAAACAAATTGAGAATAACGTTGCGTCCGCCGGCAAAGCGGATCACGTCCTGAATGCGTTCGCGCAGCCGTTCCCGGTCGATGCGCTCATGCAGGCTCAGCTGCTCCTCAAAACTAAGTCGCTCCCCCTCAGCTGCATAGCGCGTGCGCAGCCACCACGGCAGATGGCTCGCGCCCATAATCATGGCCTCGCTCCCGCGCAGGGAATCGTAAAATGCCGGGCGCACCACATCGGCGCGCTCATACGTGAAGGTTGCGTAAATCTGATCGAATCTCGGCCGCAGCGTGTCGAACAGTACCTCATCGAAAATGCGGCGGTGCCGCTGATCGTAGGTCTGAAAATAGCGGGGATGCAGCAGCGGCGCAAATACGCCAATACCGAACACCCGCTGCGGCGCGCCCTGTGCATCAAGCCGGTACACAAAATGCGGCAGCTCACTTTCCGGCAGGAGGAAAAAGGCCGGCCGGCTCTCCGAAGCTGCGGAGTCGGGCGGCATCAGCCGGGCATCAGCTTCAAAGCCATCCGGCACCGGCATATCTATGGGCAGGGGCGCATCCGGCGTCAGCGGTGGCGTGTTGCCCTGAGCCTGAAGACCGGAAACCGATAGGAAAACCATCCCCGAAAACATCAGAGAGAAAAGAAGCGAACGCAGCATGAGGGTATTTTTAAGAGGTAAAAGGATCAGTTACAGCGCCAGGTAAAATCGCGGGTCATGCCGGAATCGGGATCAACCAGCCACTGAATGTAGCCGTTTGCATCATAGGTGATGTCCCACTCGGTCAGGTCCCAGTCGGCACCTACGCCGGTGAGGGCCGCGGCCTGATCGCGGATATCAGCGAGGCCATCTACGCTCCGCTGCCGGTAGGCGATGAGATTATTTGCCGAAGCATAGCCGGCAAAGCCCTCGCCGATGGCGCCCGAAGCGAGCATGATGATCCCGTAAGCCATGCCGCCAAATGCGTTGGGGTGCGTATCGTAGGTGTAGGTGTTGATCCAGACTTCCTCGCGCCGGTGACCGGGGCGTATAACCGTTTGCGAGCTCGCAATGTTATTGCCGTCCCAAACATAGGTTTCCGAAGCGTAGAGCGTCCATTCGCCGGCTTCATACTCATACTCCCGGGCCTCGGTAACCCGACCCTGAGCGTCTCTTGACATTTCGAGCCGCATCACGAGGTCACCCTCCTCGGCAATTTCCACTAAAATATCGCTGCCCTGATACGAAAAGCGGGTCTGCATGATCAGTTCGCCTTCCACCGTGAGGTTCACCGTTGAGATATCCCCGCCGCTCCAGCTGATTTCAGCAATACTGCCGTCGTCCCCCATTTGCCGGATAATCCGGTTTTGGGCATCATACGCCATGGAAATGGTACGCAAGCCACCCTGCCTGATGTCGCCATCCGTATAGCTTTGCAGCAGGCACACCGGCTGACTTACAGAAGCAGCCGTACTTTCAGGCTGAGTTTTTTCATTGGGTCCGGGTTGAAACAGGAGCGCAAGGAGCAGCGGCAACGCACTGATAAATAAGTTAGGTATCATCGTCTGTATAGTTCGTTCATAGGGTAATGGGTTAGCCGGCATTCAATAAAGCAGATTGAAGTATAAAAATCAAACGCACTCAGGTGGGGCTGGGGTGGCGACCCTGACAAACTGCGCGATGCACTGAGATAAATAACTCAGCCTGTTGAGTAATTTATCTCAGTGCATTGAGTAATTTGTAATTATGATACTTAAACTACTGTTTATTTTTGAGTAACAAAATTAGGATTAGCGCCAACTTGAGAGCTAAGCTGCTGCGTTGATCCTGATTATTTCGATCTCTACTGATAATCGGGCACAAAAATCATCTCTTTTAGCATGGCTGAAAGGGGCAAGGTTCAAAACCGGATTACACGGGCTAAACCCCAAAGTTTGCAGACTGTTTGCCGGATTTCGGGTCCTTTCACGTGACCTTCCATCTGATACCCCCACTGAACTTGCACGGATTAAACATCAGCAACCACCCAAAAAATAAATCCATAAGCTGCTGTATTGGAATAACTTATCTGCCACAATGAAAATCGTTACGCAACCAAAACATCCATACCCATACAAACTGCTCAAAACACTGAGTAAAATTACTCATTGTATTGAGTAATTTGTATTTTATGACCGAGTAATTTGTGCAATCAAAATTAATTATCAGTCCCATGAGCTTTCAGCGTGCTGAATTACAGGAACTTAGAAAAAGAGTAACTACGGAGCCAAGGCGCTTCATACAGGTTGTTTTTGGTCCGCGGCAAGTCGGCAAAACTACTTTGGTTGTGCAGCTTCAAAAAAATATCGGTATTCCCGTATGGTACTCTAATGCGGATGCGGTGCCTGTAGCCGATTTCAGCTGGGTGAGGCAGCAATGGGAAACGGCAAGACTTAAGGCCGGAAATGAAAGAGGGCTGCTAATCATTGATGAGATTCAGAAAGTTACCAACTGGAGCGAGCAGGTTAAACGGGAATGGGATGCAGACACCCTTGCCGAAAGCCATCTGCACGTGATCCTGCTGGGCTCCTCCCGGCTGTTGCTGCAGCAGGGGCTCACGGAGTCGCTCGCCGGCCGCTTCGAAGTACACTATTGCGGGCACTGGCGCTTTTCCGAAATGAAGGCCGCTTTTGGCTTTACCGCTGAGCAATACGTGCTTTTCGGAGGCTACCCCGGTGCCGCAGAGCTGATTCATGATGAGGGCCGCTGGGAGAATTATGTAAGGCATTCGCTGATCGAAACCAGCATTTCCAAAGATGTGCTGATGCTCACCAACGTGAACAAGCCTGCCCTGCTGCGGCAGCTTTTTGAGCTGGGTACCGCTTACTCGGGTCAGATTCTTTCTTTTAATAAAATGGTGGGTCAGCTGCAGGATGCCGGTAACACGACTACCCTTGCCCATTACCTCGAGCTGCTGAGCAGCGCCGGTTTGTTGAGCGGAATTGAGAAATATTACCCCGAAAAAGTGAGGCAGCGCGCATCGAGCCCGAAGTTTCAGGTGCAGAACACCGGACTCATGACCGCAGCTTCCGGCGAGCGGATCGCGGCCATCCGGGATAACCCAAAGCTTTTTGGCCGGTGGGTGGAGTCCGCCGTGGGCACACATCTGCTCGATCAGGCCATCCGGCACAACATTAAACTGTGGTACTGGCGCGACCGCAACGATGAGGTGGATTTCGTACTTCAGAAAGGGAGCAAAATTGTGGGCATAGAGGTCAAAAGCAGTTTTGCCAAACCGACCGGCGGCATGGGTGCTTTTCAGAAAAAATACGATCCGCACAAACTCCTGCTCGTGGGCGACGGCGGCCTGCCCTGGCAGGAATTTCTTGAAATAAGCGCCGATGCCCTGTTCTGAGCAGGGCGCGCATCCCCCCAAAAAATCCGGCTATTTTATTCGCAAGTGGGTACATAATCCTTCATTTTGTACCTTTGCTGAAAACCGCTATGTAAAATCCATCAAACTAAACTTGCTATGAGTGCACAGAAACCCATTTTAAACCGGTACAGCAGCCGGCTCACGCAGGATTCATCGCAGGCAGGCTCGCAGGCGATGCTGCATGCAACCGGCCTCAGCCGGGCCGATTTCGACAAGGCGCAGGTTGGTATTGCGAGCATGGGCTGGGAGGGCAACCCCTGCAACATGCACCTGAACAGCCTGGCCGGAACCGTGAAGCAGGGCGTTACCGAAGCCGGCCTGATCGGCTTTATTTTCCATACCATTGGCGTGAGCGACGGCATCTCGATGGGCACAGAGGGGATGAAGTATTCGCTGCAGTCGCGCGAGGTAATCGCCGACTCCATCGAAACGGTGATGGGCGCACAGTGGTACGACGGCCTCGTTACCCTGCCCGGCTGCGACAAAAACATGCCCGGCAGCGTGATGGCCATGCTTAGGCTGAACCGACCTTCGGTGATGGTCTATGGCGGCACCATTCGCCCCGGAAGGCTGGGTTCGCGCAAACTCGATATCGTTTCGGCTTTTGAAGCCTACGGGGAGCACCTCAAGGAGCAGATCGACGCCGGCGAGTACGCCGAAGTGCTGATGCACGCCTGCCCCGGTGCAGGCGCCTGCGGCGGCATGTACACGGCCAATACCATGTCAGCGGCCATCGAAACCCTGGGGCTGAGCCTGCCCTACAGCTCCTGCACCCCGGCCACAAGCGATGAAAAAACAGCAGAATGCGGGCGCATCGGCGCGGTCATGCGCCTGCTGCTGGAGCAGGACCTCAAGCCGCTCGATATCGTGAGCCGCGCAGCCCTCGAAAATGCTGTCGCCGTGGTGATTGCTTTGGGCGGCTCTACCAATGCCGTGCTGCACCTGCTCGCCATCGCACGCACCGCGGGTATCCCGTTCTCGATTGATGACTTCCAGAAGGTCTCCGACCGCACGCCCTACCTTGCCGACCTCAAACCGAGCGGACAATTCCTCATGGAAGACCTGCACGATGCCGGAGGCGTACCAGCCGTACAGAAGCTGCTGCTCGAACACGGCCTGCTCGACGGCAGCTGCCTCACCGTTACCGGCAAAACGCTGGAAGAAAACCTGAGCGAACTGCCCGGCTTGGCTGAAGGGCAGCAAATTGTGGTGCCGGTCGAAAAGCCGCTCAAAGCTACGGGGCACCTCAATGTACTTTACGGAAACCTGGCCCGGGAAGGCAGCGTGGCGAAAATAACCGGGAAGGAAGGCACCCGCTTTGAAGGCCGGGCCGTGGTGTATAATTCGGAGGAAGCCTGCATTGCCGGCATTGAAGCCGGTGAAGTCGGGCCGGGCAGCGTGGTCGTGATCCGCTTCGAAGGGCCGCGCGGCGGACCCGGCATGCGGGAGATGCTCAAGGTTACGGCTGCCATTATGGGGGCCGGGCTCGGCAAGGAAGTCGCTCTGATCACCGACGGACGCTTCTCCGGCGGCACGCACGGTTTCGTGGTCGGGCACGTATGCCCCGAAGCCTGGGACGGCGGCGCCATCGCCCTGATCGAAAACGGCGACCGCATCATTATCGATGCCGACGCCAAAACGCTGCACCTCGACCTGCCCGATGCCCTGCTCGAGCAGCGGCGCGCGGCATGGGTGAGGCCCGAAAGCAGCATCCGCTCCGGGGCGCTGCACAAATTCCGGCAGCTGGTAAGCTCTGCTTCGGAAGGATGCGTAACCGACCGCTGAGCCTGCCCAAATCACTTCAAAAGCCTTCAGAACCTTTCGGGGTCTGAAGGCTTTTTTTTGATGCATCTTCATCGGGCAAAATGCGTTTTGCCGCTCTCCTGAATTTTACACAAGTTTCAGGTCTGCCCCTTGGCGGCTTCAGGCATCCCCATCCATCACCCTGCATAAACATGAAACTCTACGACAACCGGTTCATCACCATCTACCGCGACAACGATTTCGAGGCCTTTTATGAGGTAGGCGTTACGCACCGGCGCAAGCTCATTCTGGCGCACATGATCATCAACCTGCTGCCCTTGGTGATGGCCTGGTTTATCGCATCAGCGCTTGAGGCCGTCGGGGCGCTGTACTGGCTGTTTACCGGCATTGCTGTGCTGATGTATGTGATTGTTTCTGTTGAAACCATAGCCTATATGTTCCCCGATGCGAGGCGTATTTTCAAGCGCATCTTCCCATGGACCATCCCTGCGCTGGCGCTGGTTGGCGGATACCTGGGCTATGTGATCGGGCTCACTGCTTTCGGCGGATCTGAGGATGAGGCCCTGCCCGGCACCCTCGCCTACGCCCTTGATTACGATTTTGCCAGTACTTCATTTTTTTACGGGATGATGATGGGCGGATTTTTCCTTGCGCACGCCGGTACCTCGCTTTTTCTGAAGGCCTCCCGGGTGCTGTACACGAAGCGGGCCGAGCTGGAATCGGATGTTCGGTTCGCGCGCGAAGTGCAGGGCCGTTTCCTGCAGGACGCTTCGCTGGAGCAGGGTGATGGCGGCCTCACAGCTTTCGGACGCTCCGTGCCCGCAAGCGAACTGGGCGGCGATTACTTCGAACTCACCGAAATGCCCGACGGGCACTGGATTGCCTCCGTAGGCGACATTTCCGGACACAGCTTCGGGGCCGGGCTGCTGATGTCGGTCACCAAAAGCGCCCTTCAAACGCACCTGAGCTATCAGCAGGAGCCGGATGAAATCCTCGGGCACCTGAATCAGATGCTGGTGCGGCAGTCAGACCGCAGCATGTTTGCAACCATGGTGCTGCTGTCGGTGCATCCCGAAACGCGGGAAATCCGGCTGTCGAATGCCGGGCACATCCCGGTGTATCACTATGTGGCGGCCACCCAAACGCTCGAAAAGCGGCACATCCGGGGGATGGCGCTCGGGATGTCGGCCCGGGCAAGCTATCAGAACCTGCGCTTCCGGGCGGATGCGGGAGATGTGCTCATCGTGTGCTCAGACGGCCTCACGGAAACCCGCGATGAGGCGGGTAAGGTCCGGGATTTCGCCTTCTTCGAAACAATGCTGCAGGAACAGCTGCAGCAAACCCCCGTTACAGCCAACGCACAAAGCATCACCGAAACCCTGCTCGCACGGGTTGAGGAAACCAATTTCGCCACCCAGCCCGAAGATGATATTACCCTGATCGTGCTGCGGTTTTGAAGAATGGCACGCGGATTTTGCGGATTTTCAAACGCGGATTTAAGCGGATTTTCTAATTCCTGCACAGAAACTATTTTCTAAGTCACCCCTCTCCCGGCAACAGGTTTTGCCCAAAAACCACGAAAATCATCACGGGAGAGGGGCACGGGGGTGAGGGAGCTACGGCCCCCGGCAAAAAGGGCACGCGGATCAGGGCGGATTTTCAAACGCCGGTTTGCGCGGTTTTGTCCTCTCGCAAAGGCGCAAAGACCCAAAGCTTTAAGACTCAAAGGCTGCCTTCAACCAAATTAATGATAAAAGCGCTTTTACATCAGACTTAAAATACAACCCATCACACATTAACCTAATTTATTAAGGCATTATGCACATATCCATTACACACATTCGGTTTTTGACGCAACCATCTCTCGTTTTCTAAAGTTTTTTAGGCTAAAGGGTTGACTTCCTCCGAAAATATGGTTTGCTTTACAAAGAGCACAGAACTGTAAATAATTTCCGCTTTTGAACTACTCCCTTTCACATATAAAACACCCTTCGCAAATGCAGGCTTTTCAGCCGGCAGTTGTTTGCTTTGCAGACGATGCGTGTGGTGCCCGTGTGAGCGGTTTGGGTTCTCTTTCTTTTGCAGCGATTTCAGGTAATGAAGTCGCTGTTTTTATTTGTGCTATCTGCATTATTGCGGCCATCAGCAGCATTATTATTATTAGCGGACTAATTATTCTGCTACCTGCTGCGGCTGTCTCTGGACTACTCATTCTAATTCTAAACAAATAATGAATCCAGAGGTCAGCCCACAGCCAAAATTAATGCTTACGTAAAAATTTTATCGGCTTCCAGGTTCTGGCCTCTGGGAAAACACCGGGCCTATGAAACCACTGCAAGCCACCTCCCCCTCCTCCGCAGCTGCTGCACCCAAGCTGCGACAGCTCGAAATCAGCCGTGAGCACGAAGCCTCCCAAACCCTCACCGGTTGTCAGATTCTGATTCAGGCACTGCTTGATCAGGGCGTTGATACCATTTTCGGCTACCCCGGCGGCGTTTTGCTGGGTGTTTATGACGAGCTCTACAAAAAGCCCGAACTCCGGCACATCCTCGTGCGGCACGAGCAGGGTGGCACCCACATGGCCGACGGCTACGCCCGCGCAACCGGCAAGCCCGGTGTCGTGCTCGTAACCTCGGGGCCCGGTGCCACCAACGCGGTAACCGGCATCACCACAGCCATGATGGATTCCATCCCGATGGTGGTGTTCACGGGTCAGGTGCCCACCGCTATGATCGGCAACGACGCCTTTCAGGAAGCCGACATCATCGGCATCACCCGGCCCATCACCAAGCACAGCTACCTGGTGAAGGATGTGAACGAGCTGGGACGCATCATCCCCGAGGCCTTCCAAATTGCGGCAAGCGGCCGGCCCGGTCCGGTTTTGGTGGATCTGCCCAAAGATATGCTGCTCAGCACCGGCAGCTATGTGCCCCACAACGCGCCCGCTGCCGAAAACCCGAACAGCCGGAATGTGATTAGTCCGCTTCAGAACGGCTTTTACGAACAGGCCGCAGACCTGCTGCGCGAAGCAAAGCGTCCGCTGATTTACGCCGGGGGCGGGGTGATGATGGGTGAGGCTTGGGAAGAACTCCGCGAGCTGGCCCGCATCACGCAGATTCCGGTCACGACCACGCTCATGGGCCTGGGCGCCTTTCCCGAAACCGACCCGCTTTCGCTGGGCATGCTGGGCATGCACGGTACCTGGCAGGCCAACATGGCCATTCAGCGCTGCGACGTGCTGCTTGCCATTGGCGCCCGCTTCGACGACCGCGTGACCGGCCGCATCGACGGCTTTTCGCAGCACTCGCGCAAAATCCACATCGACATCGATGCCGCCTGCATTAACAAGAACGTAGAGGTGGAAATCCCCATCGTGGCACACGCCAAAACCGCGCTTCAGAAGCTCAACAAACTGGTGAGCCGCAACGATACCTCCGAGTGGATGGCCGAGCTGCGGCAGTGGGAGCGCGAGCATCCGCTGCGCTACCAAAAGCCGGAGAACGGCATCGCTCCGCAGCAGATGATGGAAATCATTTCGGAAGAAACCCGGGGCGAGGCCATCATCTCCACCGATGTGGGGCAGCATCAGATGTGGGCCGCGCAATACTACAAATTCAATCACCCGCGCAGCTGGCTTTCTTCGGGCGGACTCGGCACCATGGGCTTCGGTTTCCCGGCGGCTATGGGCGCGAAGGTCGCCTTCCCCGAGCGTGAAGTGTACGCCATCGTGGGCGACGGCGGCTTTCAGATGACCGCTATGGAGCTGGGAACCGCGGTGCGCTACAAAATCCCCGTGAAAATTGCGGTGATGAACAACAACTTTCTCGGCATGGTGCGGCAGTGGCAGGAGCTCTTTTTTGAAGGTCGCTACTCCCATTCCGATCTCGAAGAAGGAAATCCGGATTTCGTGAAGATGGCCGAGTGCTGGGGCGCCGTCGGGTTCCGCGCCACAACGCCGGATGAACTCCGGGACGTAATCCGCAAGGCGGAAGCCATCACCGACCGGCCCGTTGTGCTCGACATTCAGGTCACCAAAGAAGAAAACGTCTATCCCATGATTCCGCCGGGCAAAGCCGTGCATGAAATGGTGGATACCCCCCTGCCCGTAACCCCAAACCCCTGAGCGCCCCCGACATGACTTTACTCATGAACAAACCCGCCGGAGCCGATATCAACCGGCCGATTCAGCACACGCTCACGCTCAAGGTGCGGCACGCTTTCAACACCCTGGCCCGCATTGTGGGCATGTTCAGCGGCCGCGGCTACAGCATCGACACCATCAGCCTGGGCGATGCCGAGGAGCCGGAAAACGCCCGCCTCACCATCACCTCGCAGGGCGATCAGAAAATTATTGAGCAGATCGTGCTGCAGCTCGAAAAGCTGGTGGATGTGCTCGAAGTGCACGACCTCACCTACGATTCTTTCGTGGAGCGCGAGCTCGCGCTGGTGAAGGTCGCCTGCCTGCCCGAGCGCCGCACCGAAGTGACGCAGGTCGCCAACATTTTCGGGGCAAAGATTGTGGACATCAGCGGGCACACCCTCACCGTGGAAGTGACCGGCGGCCCCGACAAGGTGAATGCCGCCATCGAGATGCTGCGGCCCTACGACCTTCAGGAGGTGGCCCGCACCGGCACCGTTGCCATGAAGCGCGAATACGAAAGCGGCGCCCGCATCCGGCTCTGAGGCCGGCCGGCTTCCCCCTCACCCTTCTTTATAAAAAAATCCTTCAAACAAAGCCGGCAGGAAGATTCCATCCGGCACACATCAAACTAAATTCAATAAAATCAATCTTCTGCTATGAAACTTTATTATGATAACGACGCCAGCCTCGAGCTGCTAAACGGGAAAAAAGTAGCTGTTCTGGGATACGGCAGTCAGGGGCATGCGCACGCCCGTAACCTGGCCGATAACGGCGTTGACGTGGTTGTGGGCCTTCGGGCCGGCAGCAAGAGGCGGGAAACCGCTGCCCGCGACGGCATCGCCGTGCAGGAAGTGCCCGAAGCGGTGAAGGGAGCCGACGTGGTAATGATGCTGCTGCCGGATGAAACGCAGGCCGAGGTTTTTGAGCGGGATGTGCGCCCCAACCTGAAATCCGGCGCATCGCTGGCCTTTGCGCACGGCTTCAACATTCACTTCAATCAGATTCAGCCGCCGACCGATGTGGATGTGTTCATGGTGGCGCCCAAGGGTCCGGGCCATCTGGTGCGCCGGGTGTTTGAGCAGGGTCAGGGCGTGCCCTGCCTGTTTGCGGTGCATCAGGATGCGAGCGGGAAAGCCGCCGAAACCGCGCTGGCCTATGCCAAAGGCGTGGGCGGCACCCGGGCCGGCGTGATTGAAACGACCTTCCGGGAGGAAACCGAAACCGACCTCTTCGGCGAGCAGGCCGTGCTGTGCGGCGGGGCCGTGGAGCTGATCAAGGCCGGATTTGAGACCCTCACCGAGGCCGGGTACAAGCCCGAAATCGCCTACTTCGAGTGCCTGCACGAGCTCAAGCTGATTGTGGATCTGCTCTACGAAGGCGGCATCGCCGGCATGTACTACTCGGTGAGCGACACAGCCGAATTCGGCGGAATGACCCGCGGTCCGCGTGTGGTTGACGCCGGCACCAAGGCTCGAATGAAGGAAATCCTGGCCGAAGTACAGAAAGGGGAATTCGCCCGGGAGTGGATTTTGGAAAACCGCGCCAACCGCCCGGTGATGAACGCCCTTCGCAATGCCGAAGCCACGCACCCCATCGAGCATACCGGCAGGCAGCTGCGCAGCATGATGAGCTGGATCAGCAAAAAACCGCAGGCCGACGGGTAGCGCCATGAACCCCAAAATTGATCTTTTCGACACCACACTGCGGGACGGCACGCAGGGCGAGGGCGTCAGCTTTTCGGCGGAGGACAAACTCAGGATTGCGCGCCGCCTCGATGCCTTCGGGATTGATTTCATCGAGGGCGGCTGGCCGGGCTCCAACCCGCGGGACATGGCCTTCTTCCGGAAGGCGCACGGCCTGCAGCTGCGGCACGCACGCATCGTGGCCTTCGGCAGCACCTGCCGTAGCAGCGAGCCCGCGGAAGACGCCAATCTCGCCGCCCTGCTCGAAGCCGAAACCCCGGCCGTTTCGGTTTTCGGCAAAACCTGGCGGCTGCATGCCGAGCAGGCCCTGGGCATCAGCTGCAGCGAAAACCTCGCGCGCATCTTCGCCTCGGTCCGCTTTCTGAAGGCGCACGGCAAGTACGTGATTTACGATGCCGAGCACTTTTTCGACGGCTTTGCCGACGATCCGGAGTACGCCCTCGCAACCCTCAAAGCCGCACACGAAGGCGGCGCGGATGTGCTCACACTCTGTGATACCAACGGCGGCAGCCTTCCCGGAGCCGTCGGGCGCGCCGTGCAGCAGGTCGCAGCCCGTTTCCCGGGCAGCCTGCTCGGAATTCACCCGCATAACGACGGAGAGCTGGCCGTAGCCAATGCCCTGGCCGCAGTCGAGGCGGGCTGCCGGCACGTGCAGGGCACCATCAACGGATACGGCGAGCGCTGCGGCAACGCCAATCTCTGCTCGGTAATTCCCAACCTGCAGCTTAAGCTGGGCTACGACTGCATCCCCGGGGGAAATCTGGCGCAGCTTACGGGTCTGTCGCATTTTGTGAGCGAGCTGGCCAACCGCGTGCCGCATGCAGCGCAGGCCTTTACCGGCCGCAGCGCCTTCGCCCACAAGGGCGGGGTACACGTGAGCGCGGTGATGAAGAAGCCCGAGACCTACGAGCACATCCCCCCTGAAACCGTAGGCAACAGCCGGCGGGTGCTGGTGTCTGACCTTTCGGGGCGCAGCAACATCCGCTACAAAACCGAGGAACTCGGCATCGACCTCGAAGCCCGTGCGGGCGATGCGGCCGGCATCGTGCGCGAGCTCAAGCAGCTGGAGCACGAAGGCTACGCTTTTGAAGCGGCCGAAGCTTCGCTCGAACTGCTCATCCGGCGGCGGCTCAACGAATGGACCGACCCCGCCGCCTTGAAAGGCTTCCGCATCCTCATCGAAAAAAATGAGCGCGACCCGGCCCGATCTGAGGCGACCATCCGCCTGGATGTGAACGGCATCACCGAGCACACGGCCGCCGAAAGCGTGGGCCCGGTGCACGCGCTCGACCTTGCCATGCGCAAGGCCCTGTCCAAATTTTTCCCGGCCATCAGCCGCATGCACCTTTCCGATTACAAGGTGCGCGTACTCAACGGCGGCGACGGCACCCGGTCAAAAGTTCGGGTACTGATTGAATCCTCCTGCGAAGGCAAAGCCTGGAGCACGGTAGGCGTATCCGAAAACATCATGGAAGCGAGTCATCAGGCGCTGATCGAAAGCTACGCCTGGTTCCTGCAGCAACAGCAGGTCCCGCTCCGGCACCCATCACCCCAACCCAACGCATCATGAAAAAACAAATCCGCATTTTCGATACCACCCTCCGGGATGGTGAGCAGGCTCCCGGTTTCAGTATGAACAAACAGGAAAAGCTACAGCTCGCACTACAGCTCGAAAAACTGGGCGTTGATGTGATGGAAGCCGGCTTCCCGATTTGTTCCGACGGCGACTTTGAGTCGGTTCGTGAAATTGCCCGTCACGTAACCCAAAGCACCGTCGCTGGCCTCGCACGGGCGAACCGAAAGGACATCGACCGTGCCTGGCAGGCCCTTAAACCCGCCGCGAAACCCCGCATCCACACGTTTATTGCGACTTCCGACATCCACCTGAAGCACAAGCTCAACAAAACCCGCGCTGAGGTTTTTGAGGCCGCCGTGCAGGCGGTGCGCTACGCGAAATCGCTTTGTGAGGATGTGGAGTTTTCGGCGGAGGATGCATCCCGCACCGATCCGGACTTTCTCTGTGAAGTTTTTGAAGCCGTGATTGAGGCCGGCGCCACCGTTGTGAACGTGCCCGACACCGTGGGCTATGCCATGCCCTGGGAGTTCGGCGAGCTGATTGCGCGCATCCGCGTGCAGGTGCCCAACATCGACGAAGCGCAGCTGAGCGTGCACTGCCACAACGATATCGGCATGGCGGCGGCCAACTCCCTGATGGCCGTGCGCAACGGGGCCGATCAGGTGGAGTGCACCATCAACGGCATAGGCGAGCGGGCCGGCAATGCTTCGCTGGAAGAAGTGGTGATGGCGCTGCGCACCCGCGCACAGGCGTTCGGCCGGCAAACCGGCATCCAAACGGAGCTGCTGTACCCTACAAGCCGGATGCTCACCGAGATCACCGGGGTGAAGGTGCAGCCCAACAAAGCCATCGTGGGTGAAAACGCTTTTGCACACGAAGCCGGCATCCATCAGGACGGCATGCTCAAAAACCCGCTCAACTACGAAATCATGAAGCCGGAAGAAGTGGGCGTGCCCGAAAGCCGCATCGTGCTCGGCAAGCACTCAGGCCGCAACGCCCTCAACAGCCACCTCAGGCGGCTGGGCTACAGCTTCACCCCCAAAGAGCTGGACGTGGTGTACCGCAACTTCAGCAAGCTCACCGACAACAAGAAGATCATCACCGATTCCGATCTCATTTACCTCTCCAACAACGGCGTCACCGAAATGGGGGCGCAGTTCGTGCACGAATCCATCCAAAACTTATTCTACCGCTAATCCCTCCCCTGCTGCTATGAACAAGAACACTGGCATGACCTTAACCGAAAAAATACTGGCCCGCGCCTCGGGCAAAGCCGCCGTAAGCCCGGGCGAAACCGTCTGGGTTGATGTGGATGTGCTGCTCACGCACGATGTGTGCGGTCCGCCGGCCATCGGCATCTTCAAAAAAGAATTCGGCAAAAACGCCGCCGTTTGGGACCGCGAGAAGCTTGTGATCATCCCCGATCACTACATCTTCACCAAAGATGTGTACGCCAACCGCAACATCGACATCCTGCGGGATTTCGCGAGCGAGCAGCGGCTGCCCTATTATTATGATGTGGGCACCGAAAATTACAAGGGCGTGTGCCATGTGGCCATGCCCGAGCTGGGCTTCACCCGGCCGGGCGAGGTGCTGTTCGGCACCGATTCGCACACCTGCACCGCCGGCGCCTTCGGGCAGTTCGCCACCGGCATCGGCAACACCGACGCGGCCTTCATTATGGGCACCGGCAAGCTCTGGGTAAAGGTGCCCGAAACCATGAAATTCATCTTCGAGGGGGAAATCCCGCCCTGGATTATGGCCAAAGACCTCATCCTGCAGATTATCGGCGATATCGGGGTTGATGGCGCAACCTACCGGGCCATGGAGTTTGCCGGCGACGGCGTGATGGCGATGGATATGGAAGGCCGCATGACCCTCACCAACATGGTGATTGAGGCCGGCGGCAAGAACGGCGTGGTGGAGCCGGATCAGACCACCTTCGACTACCTCGCCGGCAAAACGGACAAAAAATACGAGCCGGTTTTCAACAGCACGGATGCCCGCTACCACAGCGTGCGCCGCTACAAATCGAAGGATCTGCAGCCGATGGTCGCCAAACCGCACTCGCCCGACAACAAGGCCACGGTTACTGAAGTGCGCGGCACGAAGCTCACCCGCGCCTACATCGGCTCGTGCACCGGCGGCAAAATCAGCGATTTCGAGGCCGCGGCGCGCATCATCAAAGGCAACCCGCTCAGGCTCGACACCTACGTTGTGCCCGCCACCACGCAGGTGCGGCAGCAGCTGCGTGAAGTAACTTTCGAGGGCGAAACCCTCTGGGATATTTTCGAGCAGGCCGGCTGCCACATGGGCGAAGCTTCCTGCGCGGCCTGCCTCGGCGGCCCTTCTGACACCTTCGGCCGCCTGAACCATGAGGAAATCTGCATTTCCACTACCAACCGGAATTTCCCCGGCCGCATGGGCTCAAAGAAATCGCAGGTCTATCTCGCCTCGCCCTACACCGTAGCCGCCTCAGCGGTCAGCGGCACCATCGCCGACCCGCGCGACTACCTGCCCGTAGCCGTCGGCTGAGGCAGGCGCTTCTGCCCTCATCAACCTTCCCGTCCTTCCAATCAACCCCTCAAAAAAAATCAGCAGCATGAAACCAAAACCCATCAGCGGAAAAGCCTTTGTTTTGGGTGATGACATCGATACCGACCAAATCATCCCGGCGCAGCACCTAGTGTACAGCCTCGAAGACCCCGAAGAGCGGCGCTTTTACGGCCGCTACGCCCTCAGCGGCGTGCCGGATGTCCAAAGCGGTCTGCCGCTGGGCGGGGTGCCCTTCACCCGGCCCGACGCCTTCGAATCGGAGTTCACCATAATCGTAGCGGGCAAAAACTTCGGCTGCGGCTCCTCCCGCGAGCACGCCCCGTTCGCCCTGCAGCAGGCCGGCATACAGGCCGTAATCGCCCCCGGCTACGCCCGCATCTTCTACCGCAACGCCATCGACGGCGGCTTCGTGATTCCCTTCGAATGCTTCGAAGACCTCAGCGGCCTGGTAAAAACCGGCGACGAGCTCGAAATCGACCGCGAACTCAGCCTGCTGCACCACAAGCCCGGCGGCAAAAAATACCCGCTGCGCCCCCTCGGCGACGTAGCCGACATCGTAGAAGCCGGCGGCATCTTCGAATATGCACGCAAACACAAGATGTTTTAAACAGTATGTCAGTATGTCAGTATGTCAGTGTGTCAGTGTGTCGCTATAATATTGAATTTTCAGTATTTACATCGACACCAAAACACGTTGCGTATTTACGTGAATAAAAATCCGCCTAAATCAGGGTGACATCAGAGCGTGATCAAAAAATGACACACTGACATACTGACATACTGACACACTGA
>JAFIET010000061.1 GCA_020832405.1 Balneolales bacterium | reverse complement strand
AGCATCATCTTACGGGTGAAGGCTTGGTCGCCGGCCTGCAGCCGGTACAGGTACACCCCGCTTGCCAGGTTTTGGGCGGTAAAGGTTGCGGTGTGCATCCCCTCAGATTGCATGCCGTTTACCAGCACTGCAACCCGCTGACCTGCAAGATTGAACACTTCCAGCCTAACTTCCGCCGCTTCCGGAAGGGCGTACTGAATCAGCGTGGTCGGGTTGAAGGGGTTGGGGTAGTTCTGGCTGAGGGCGAACGCGCTTATCAGTATGTCTCCTTCTCCGAGATTTGTCGGGTTACAGCTGCCCCAAACCGGATAAAATTCAGGTAACAGTGCCGTTTCTAAAGCAAAACTATCGGGGAGGGTAGTGATGTTTTCTACGCACCAGCCGCTTAAATCCTGATTAAAATCAGTGGCCTGGGTAAACATAAAATCCATGTCGGTAACTTCGCTTACATCCCAGCTGCCAATATTCTGGTTAAAACGGCTTGCAAGTGCAAACATAGCACGCATGCTTGTTACATTGCGTACATCCCAGCTGCTGATGTCCCGGTTGAACGCACTGGCGTTCAGAAACATAGCCTGCATATTTGTGGCTTCACTTACATCCCAATTGCTTAAATCCTGATTGAAGGTTGTGCTTTCGGAAAATGCAAAACTAAAATCGGTAACATTGCCCACATTCCAGCTGCCGATATTATGGTTGAAACTGCTTGCATGGGAAAAAATACCCGTCATACTTGTAACCTCACCTACATCCCAGCTGCTCAGATCCTGATCAAAACTGCCGGCGTAGCTAAACATGAGGCTCATATCAACAACCTTACTTACATTCCAACTGCCGATATCGTGGTTGAAATTGCCTGAATGCCCGAACATCCCTGACATATAGGTGACCTCACCTACATCCCAGTTGCTCAGGTTCTGGTCGAAAGCATGCGCCTGCCAAAACATGGAGTTCATATTCCGGACCTTACTGACATCCCAGCTATCCATACTTTGGTTGAAGTGAGCAGCTCCGTTAAACATTGACATCATGTTAGTGACACTCCCAACATCCCAACCACTAAGATCTTTGTTGAAAGCAACAGCACTTTCAAACATTTGAGACATATTTATGACCTTGCTGACATCCCAGCTATCCATACTTTGGTTGAAGTGAGCAGCTCCGTTAAACATTGACATCATGTTAGTGACACTCCCAACATCCCAACCACTAAGATCTTTGTTGAAAGCAACAGCACTTTCAAACATTTGAGACATATTTATGACCTTGCTGACATCCCAGCTGCCGATATCCTGATTAAAGACGGTGGCGCCTGCAAACATACCGGACATATCCGTGACCTTTCCGACGTTCCAGCTGCCAATATCGTGGTTGAAATCAGTAGCGAGTAAAAACATCCCGGACATATCCGTGACCTTACTGACATCCCAGCTGCTGATGTCCTGGTTGAATTCATATGCAGCTGCAAACATAATGGGCATTAATGTGACCTTACTGACATCCCAGCTGCTGATATCCTGATTGAAGACTATGGTGCCGCCAAACATTCCGTTCATATTGGTAACATGGCTTACATCCCAGCTGCCGATATCCTGGTTAAAGGCGAACGCATTCATGAACAGGTATGGCATCTCCGTAATGCCACTGGTGCAAGTTGTTGCGAGTTTAGGATTATTTTCATTTTCAGCAATCAGGCCCGCAAGGCCGCTTCTGTCCCGTTTGGTAAACTCAATGTCGGTGCCATTGATATTTACCATCCCTGTCGCGCCTGCTGATGCATCCTCACATAAAACCGTTACGCCGTTATCAGCGAGGGTGAAGGCTGAGGGAATTTCAGGGCAGGTACCCCACACGGGAAAGAATTCCGGAAGTAAAGGTGCATTCAGAGCATAATTCAAGGGTAAAACAGGGATATTCTGCACACACCAGCTGCTGAGATTCTGATTGAAACTGAGGGCATCAGCAAACATATAATCCATTTCTGCAACCTTACTCACGTTCCAGCTGCCGATATTTTGATCAAATAAAGATGCCTCCAGAAACATAAAAGCCATGTCGGTAACATTACCTGCATTCCAGCTTCCGATATCCTGATTGAAATTTACAGCTTTAAGAAACATGCTGCGCATCGATTCTACAGCACTTACATCCCAGTAACCGATCGGTTGATTGAATTGGGATGCACCATCAAACATGAAACTCATATTGGTTACATTGCTTACATCCCAATTTCCGATATTCTGATTGAACTGAGAGGCTAAAAGGAACATTCCGGCCGTGTTAGTTGCACTGCTTACATTCCAGTTGCCAATGTTCTGGTTAAATTGGGACGCACGACTAAACATGAAATACATGTCTGTAACATTGCTTACATCCCAGCTGCCGATGTCCTGGTTAAATTGGGTAGCCGCAAAGAACATATAATTCATGTTGGTAACATTGCTCACATCCCAGCTGCCAATATCCAGCGTAAAAGGTGAGGGATTTGCAGGAGTACCGCTCAACAGCCAGGATAAGTCTGTAATCCCGCTGATGCAGCTCGTGGTAAGCTCGTGATTGTTCATGTTCTCTGCAATAAGTGCCTCAAGGCCGCTTCTGTTCCGTTTGGTGAATTCAATGTCGGTGCCATTGATAGTCAGTATCCCGGTCGCGCCGGCTGACGCATCAGGGCATAAAACCGTTATCCCGTTTTCGGCAAGGATGAAGGCCGGGGTGTTTCCGGCTGTAAAACCATGCATATTGTCGCCCCGGCCAATGCCGCCGCCGAACTGTGCATGTGAAATTTCTGTGCCAAGCAGCAGAAGAATTGCGGTAATGCCTGCTAATTTTGATTTCATGCGCATAAAGAGGTTTAAATGTGATGCCGGTTTTAGGAATGCAGACGGCAGAAATGCCGGCAGCTGTTCCCGGTTTGGAAAATGATCCTGAAGCAGTGAGGGTTTGGTTTATCCCTTCAGTACCGGATCAGATTCAGCTAATGAATCGCCCGGGTTTCGTATCAGGCGGTTATCTTCCGTAAATACCCGACACAGGCAGCGACCTCACACCACGGAATCCTCGGTCGTTGGCACGATCGTTACCGGCATAATCGGCAAAAAGGCGGCTCGAGACCTGAATGCCTTCAAGCAGATATGCCCACGACCCCCCTCGGAAACCGGAACCGGCGGCACCTGTTATTCCGATCTCAGTAATGCCCGGCCAGGCTTCAACATCGCCGTATCCGTCAATTGTTATTGTGCCGTCTCCGTGTAAACCCGTAAAGCTCCTCCCGCTTGCATTTGCTATTGTTACCGGTCGTTCCCAAAGGTTGCCGCTAAGCTCCATAATTCCCCAGTAGCCGGCGCCGGACTGCTCGCGGGTGTTGCCGCTTTGGGCAAAAGAACCCACCCGAAGCGGTCCGTTTATCAGGTTATTGCCCTCATTATAGTTGACGTTCGCCGTTTCAGGGGTGGGCAGTTCGTTGGCGGCTCCAGCATTTATAAGACCTGTGGCCCGTATGACTAAGGTGTTGCCCCATGCCATCTCATTTAGAACCGGGTTTGCAGGCCCGCGTGCCGCTTTTTCGTACTCAAGCTCGGTCATTGGGCGCAGGCCGGCCCAATCCAGATAAGCCGCTCCGTCAATCCAGTTCATGAAGTTATTGGCAACAAAAGGATTTGAGGTTATAAACCCTGAATCTGTATAGTTTATCCCGTTGCGGTTTCCGCCAATAATAGAACGCCGGGATGCTTGGGTTACGGTTAATGTGTTCAGAAAATCTACATATTGCTGCTGACTCACCTGGTATTTCATACTGTAAAAGCCTTCAGTTCCGGTAGGGTAGTGCTGGTGAAGTTCACCGGGAGTACCTGTAAAAGCTTTGCCCCAAAGGCATCCGCTGGTATTCCCGATACAGCCGTTCCAGCTATCAGTAGCTAAAAACGGTTCATTTGTTGTAGCGCCAGCGTAGAAAGAGCTGCTTTCATTTCCCCCGGTACCCAGGAAAAACGGTCCGGGCGCGGTAAATACCATCTCAATAGCAATAATTTTAAATTCCATATCTGCTTCATGGGGTACGCCGTCAGCTCCGTAATTCCAGCGAAGCTGAAACCCGTCGGATGAAAAAGTTCCTTCACCGTTCTGATTACGGTAGATGAAAGCGCCTACGCCGGGGTTATCTGTAATGTGGAAGGGCTGCCGTTCATTGGGTACCCCGATTTCGAGCATTGCCGGAGTTCCGTTGCCGGCGCTATGCCCAAAATTATTTAGTTTGGCGTGTTTCCACAGGCCATTGCCAATCCGGTACTTCACAAAAACCCAGGCGGCATCCCAGTTACCGGTACTGTGGCCGTCATCAGGGAAGATGTTACCCGTCCGCCAGGAGTTTTCCCAGCTCAGATCAAACTTCACCATCCAGTAGCCTTCATCGGTGTTTTGGCCGGTGAGGCTTCCGTTTGTTACCTGAATATTATTGGCCTTTGCCGCATTGGGCAAGAAGGCAAAAGCTAATAGCAAAATCGTGCCCACATAAAGTGCTCTTCTGCAAGCCCGAAGCAGCTGACGATGGGCGGATCGCTGAGGGCCTTGGAAATGAGTGAACCGGGTAAATGCACCCGAGTAGAAATTATTTTTAGTATCGTTTTGTCTGTAGTATTGGAGCAGGTTTTTAGTCATTTTAAATAAATAACATGATTGTTAGTTATGGTTAAAAAAAATCCACCTATAAATACCACAATGTAGTTGCATTTCCAATACATTTTTAAGCTGTTTTCGGCTAACCAACAGGCCGAAATACGCATTCTGGAAATCTGCTGAATCAGGAGCTTTGTACAGAAGTTGTTTGTTTGGGTTGAGTTAACTCTATTAATATTAAGGCTGTGTGAGTTCGGGGAGTTTGATTCCTGCTGTACGGTTTCTAATTATTCAGTTCTTGTGTTGGTGTAGCTGAGCAAGAAGCCGGCCATATTTTTTTTAAGATGAAGGTGATCAGTGTGTGATGGAATTAACGATTGTAAAGGGGAGGCGGAAAGGACTCTGTTTTTCAGGCGCGCAGCATATTCGCGTTCAGTGAATGGATAACAGCTCACGCAGGTGTAACAAGGAGTTCTCTCTAAAGCCGGCTGCACGAAGGAAGTTCGGTTGTCATCGGGAATAGTAGCTACAGGATTCACCCGTGCCGCTTTTCCAGCTCCTTCACCAAATCTTCGAGACGAAGGTTTTTTTGTGCTAACAGCAGCATCAGGTGGAAGAGCAGGTCGGAGGCTTCGTAGATGAATTCGGCTTCGTCGTCGTTTTTGGCGGCGATGACCGTTTCCACGGCTTCTTCGCCTACTTTTTGGGCGATTTTGTCGAGGCCTTTGGCGAACATTTTGGTGGTGTACGAGCCTTCCGGCCGCTCAGCTTTGCGGGTTTCGAGCAGGTTTTGCAGCTGTGTAAGGAAGCCGAGCGCGTTCGCAGGTGCCGGTTCGCTGCGGAAAAAGCAGCTGGTTTCGCCGGTATGGCAGGTCGGGCCGTCGGGCAGGGCGGTAATCAGCAGGGCGTCGGCGTCGCAGTCGTAGCGGATGCTGCGCAGGTGCAGGAAATTGCCCGAGCTTTCACCCTTCACCCAAAGTTGCTGCCGGCTGCGGCTGTAGAAGGACACTTTGCCGGTTTCGAGGGTTTGCTGCAGCGATTCCCGGTTCATGTAGCCCAGCATGAGCACGCGCAGGTTTTGGTCGTCTTGTATGATGGCGGCGATCAGGCCGCTTGCATCAAATTTGAGGGTATCAGTCGGGAATGTAGTGAAATCGGTCATGTCAGAATAAAATAGGTAATGATAAAACAGGAGGGAGCCCGGATGCCGCGATAAGCGGGTATTAAATGCGCACGGGTATGCCGGCGGCTTTCATCTGCTGCTTGAGTTCGGGGATTTCAATTTCTTTGAAGTGAAAAATGCTGGCTGCCAATACGGCATCGGCGGTACCTTCGGTGATGGCTTCAATGCAGTGCGCTATGGTGCCCGCGCCGCCGCTTGCAATCAGCGGCAGGCTTACCGCAGCCGACACCGCCCGCAGCAGCGGGATGTCGTAGCCCGATTTGGTGCCGTCTTTGTCCATGCTGGTTAGCAGGATTTCCCCCGCGCCCCGTTCGGTTACTTCGCGGGCCCAGGCCAGGGCGTCGAGGCCGGTATCGAAGGTGCCGGACTTGGTGAAGATGTGCCACTCCGGAGCATCAGCCGGCGATTCCGGCCGGTAGCGCGCATCGAGCGCCGCTACCACGCACTGACTCCCGAAGCGCGAGGCCGATTCCGAAATCAGATCCGGATTCACCACGATGGCGCTGTTCAGCGATACCTTGTCGGCCCCGGCTGTGAGCAGGTCCCCGATTTCATCAACGGCCTTGATGCCGCCGCCCACGGTAAAGGGGATGGTGATGTTCCGCGATATTTCGCGAACCAGCTCAATCAGGGTTTTGCGCTTTTCGTTGGTCGCGGTAATGTCCAGAAATACGAGCTCATCGGCGCCTTCCTCGCTGTAGCGCACGGCGAGTTCTACCGGGTCGCCGGCGTCGCGCAGGCCCAGAAAGTTGACACCCTTAACGGTGCGGCCGTTTTTGATATCGAGGCAGGGAATTATTCTCTTGGCAAGCATCAGGTATGGTGGAAAATCGGTGGTAAAGAAAAACGGAACCGGGTGAGCTTCACGAAGCCAAATGAGGGCTTGTGCTTCGTCATCACCCTACAAAAAAAAGAAAACAGAAAATTGCGGATAGTGTCATAGTTCGGTTCGCAGCCAGCTTTTTTCGAGCAGCAGCACGCCGAGCAGCAGCAGCACGCCGGGCAGCAGAAACAGGGCGTAGCGGTCGCGCACATCAATGTAGAAATCTTCTTCAAACGAACTTGTTTCGAGCAGGTCAATTTCATTGTAAATCTGCTGCAGTTCTGCGGCATCGCGGGCGCGGAAGTAGCGGCCGCCGGTCATTTCGGCCATTTGGGTGAGCATGGGCTCATCAATTTCGATGGGAATGTTGATGTAGCGGCGCACGAGTACGGGGTCGGCTACCGGGTAGGGGGCTGAGCCTTCGCCGCTTGCGCCGATGGTGTACATGCGCATGCCGAGGGAGCGCACAATTTCAGCAGAGGTGAGCGGATCGATTTCGCCGGCATTGTTTTCGCCGTCGGTGAGCAGTACGATCACCCGGCTTGCGGCATCGCTGTCGCGCAGGCGGTTTGCAGCGGTTGCCACGCCCATGCCGATTGCGGTGCCGTCGCGCACGATGCCAATATCGAGCAGTTCGAGCTGTGTCTGCACCAGGCGGTGATCCAGCGTTGGCGGCACAAGGGTGATGCTTTCCCGGGCAAAAACTACCACGCCGATGCGGTCGTTAGGCCGCTGACGCACAAAGTTCTGAGCCACTTCTTTCACGGCAAGGAAGCGGTTCGGGCGGATGTCTTCGGCCAGCATGGAGGAGGAAATATCGATTACCAGCACGATATCGATGCCTTCAACGGTGCGGTCGATGCGCACGTTTTCCTGCTGCGGCCGCGCCAGAGATACGATAATGAGGGCCACGGCAACTACCTTCAGGATGCGGGCACCGAGCAGCAGCCTGCTGCGCAGACCGGTGCCGATTTCATCGAAGTGTTCGGTTCGGGTGAACACAAAGGCGGGCTTTTGCTTGCGCCAGCGCCAGAAAAATTCGAGCCCCAGCCACAGCGGAATGAGTGCAAGGGCGAACAGCCATTCAGGGTTGAGCCAGATCATGGGGTGCGTACCTCCCGCGTGTTTACGTGTTCCGTTACCCTGTACTTGCGTAAATGCTCCATCTCAAGCTGCTGAATAAGCCCTGAGTTCAGTTTCTTAAGCTGAGCAGCGGCTGCCCGCAGGGCTTCAAGATCAGTTTTGATGTCGTCTGTCTCCGGGGTGAATCCTGCAAATTTTACCATATCGGAGGTGTTGAGCAGCTGCGAACTGGTATCGTAATGCGGCTGCGCAACTTTTCGCTGTTTCAGGCTGTTGAGCACTTCCCGGCTTGTTTGCTCAAGCGCCGGAAAGGCATAGATGCGCTCATAGTATTCGCGGAGCAAAAAGCTAAGGCGCAGGTACAGCTCTTCAGCAGCTATGCTGCCGGCGGCGAAGCCGCTCTCGAGTTCTGCTATGCCGCGCTCAAGACGCCGCAGCGGGTTGTCGAAAACGGGCGGCTCAGCTGGCGGGGCCGGCGGCGGCGGCGGGGGTTTTTTGAAATAACGGGTGTAAATGTGCCAGGCCGAAATGGCAGCGAGCATGGCGAGGAGGAATGCAAAAATGAGCCCCTGAATGCCGTAGGGGAATTCGAAGATGGGTTTCATCGGGCGGAGGTTATCCACCGGCTGCAGCACGCTGCGGAAACCGAAAGCGGTTGGGGGCACGGCAAGCAGCAGGGTGTCGCCGCCCTGAACCGCACGGATGGCAAGCTGATCGAGCAGCACATCATTCACCCCGAAAAACTGAAGCTCGTAGGTCGCGCTGCGGCTTCTGCGGCTGAGCTCTTTGTTTCGGATGAAGAATTCCCGGCCAAAAAACGTGCTGTCGGGGTAAAGCACGGTATCGTAAGCGCGCGCGGCTTCGAAATCGATCCGGAACTCAAAAACCTCGCCCGGCCGCAGGCTGTCTGTTGAAGCCTGAACGCGGATATCCTGCCCGGCGGCGCTTCCGGTGAAAGCTGCAGCCCAAATGCCGGCAAGAAGTACGATGAAAATGCGCAGTGTCAAAAGCTTGAAAATTCGGTTTGGTCAGAATCGCCGGTGCCGCTGCTGAAACAGGGCCGACAAACGCTCAATATACGACTCATTGGTGTTGAGCATGGCATGATCCACGCGCATGCGCTGCAGGCGTTCGCTAAGCTGCTGCCGCTCGCGCACCCGGCGTTTTTCAAATGCCTGCCGCAGTTTCCGGTCAGAAGTATCAACGGTAATATAGCGGTTGGTTTCTGAGTCGAGGAAGGGAAGGAGTCCGGCGTTGGGCAGCTCGGTTTCGTAGTGATCGTCAACACACAGGCAGATCAGGTCGTGCCGCCGGTTCATTACTTTCAGGGCGGTCTCGTAGCCGGTATCCTGCAGGTCGCTGATCAGGGTGATGATGGTGCGCCGGGGCATGATGCGGCTCATGTAATCGAGAGCACGCTTTACGGAGGTGCCGGGATGCTTCGGCTGCGTGGTGTACAGCTCGCGGATAATTCGCAGCACGTGCAGCCGGCCCTTTCTCGGGGGGATGAATTTCTCTACATCGCCGGCAAACAGCAGCAGCCCGACCTTGTCGTTGTTCTTGATGGCGCTGAAGGCAAGCACGGCGGCGAGCTCGGTAGCGAGATCGAGCTTGCGCTGCGAGCGGCTTCCAAACAAACCGGAGGCCGAAATATCGGCACAGATCATGAGCGTCTGCTCGCGCTCTTCTTCAAAAATCTTGATGTAGGGCTCATCGGCCCGGGCGGTCACGTTCCAGTCAATCAGCCGGATGTCATCGCCGTACTGATACGGGCGCACTTCCGAAAACGTCATCCCCCGGCCCTTAAACGCAGAGTGATATTCCCCCCCGAACAGGTTGTTCACCAGCCCCTTGGTCCGGATTTCCAGAAAACGCACTTTCTTGAGGATGTCGGTAGAAGTCATGCTTCAGTTTGTAACAGTGTTTTTGGGTATCGGGGGATGTGTTTCCGGGTGGTAATTTCGTGTTAAGGTCTGCTCGTAGTTTTGCGCCGCCGGCCGGGGTCCGGCCTGAACCGATTGCGGTGCCGGCTCCCGCTCCCGCAACCTGAACCGGCCACGAAAGTGTGAAGTGCGGATAAGGGCACTATTGAAAGCAAAGCACTTAAAATAAAGAACTGCCGCTTGGAATGAAGCCCCGTTTACAATTAAATAAGAAAAAGCTGCGGCATGCGGATGGTGCGCGATGATGGCACGCGGATTTAGCGGATGGGGCGGGATTTACGCGGATTTTTTTGGATTGACCGGGGACGGCAGACCGCAGACCGCGGCCCGAAGCCAAAAGCTAACAGCTAAAAGCCAAAAGCCCCCGTGTAAACCCGAAAGCCTGCCATTTGGGAAAGAGGCGACCGAAGCCCGGGCAGGGTGTGCGATACCTGCTTTTTTTTGGATGAACTTCTGTATCTTTCATACAACTGTTATATCCGTTTGCTGCGATAAAGCAATCCCTATTATTCACGCACATCCTTCGGGCTGTGAACCCTCCCTAAAACAAGATTATTACAGGAATTATCCATGCTTATTGGAGTACCAAAGGAAATCAAAACCCACGAAAACCGTGTAGCCCTGCTTCCTTCAGGCGTTACCGAGCTGCTTAAGCACGGGCATGAAGTTATTGTCGAGAAAGATGCCGGTCTTGGCAGTGGTTTCCCCGACGAGCTGTACGTGCAGGCCGGCGCCACCATCCTCGAATCCGCTGAGGATATCTGGGCAAAAGCCGAAATGATCATGAAGGTAAAGGAGCCTATTGAAGTTGAGTATCCCCGGATGCGCGACGGGCAGATTATCTTTACCTATTTCCACTTTGCGGCAAGTCAGGAGCTTACCGAAGCGGTGAAGCTTTCAGGTGCCGTCGCCATCGCCTACGAAACCGTTGAAAAACTCGACGGTTCCCTGCCGCTGCTCATCCCCATGAGCGAAGTTGCCGGCCGAATGGCCGCACAGGAAGGCGCCAAATATCTTGAACGCCCCACCGGCGGCCGCGGCGTGCTGCTCGGCGGCATCCCCGGCGTGAGGCCCGGTAACGTGATGGTGCTCGGCGGCGGAATCGTGGGTGTTAACGCAGCCCGCATGGCCGCCGGACTCGGCGCAAATGTTACCATCTACGACATCAGCCTGCCCAAGCTCCGCTACCTCGATGAAGTGCTGCCGGCCAACATCACAACGATGTTCTCATCCTACGCAAACATCCGCACCGACATCGCTCAGGCCGATCTTGTAATCGGCGCGGTGCTCATCCCCGGGGCCAAGGCTCCAAAACTTGTTACCCGCGAAATGCTCTCCCTCATGAAGCCCGGCGCGGTTCTCGTTGACGTAGCCATCGATCAGGGCGGTTGTTTCGAGACCTCCAAGGCGACTACACACGAGCACCCGACCTACGTGGTTGACGGCGTTGTGCATTACTGCGTGGCCAACATGCCCGGCGCGGTGCCCTACACCTCAACCATCGGCCTCACCAACGTAACCCTTCCGTATGCGGTGCAGCTTGCCAACAAGGGCTGGATCAAAGCCATCCGCGAAAACCGCGAACTCGAGTACGGCCTTAATATCGCCAACGGTAAAATCGTGTACCGCGACGTAGCCGAAGCCTTCGATATGGAATGGACCCCGCTCACCAAGTTCCTCTCCTCGCTCAGCTGAGCCGGCAAGACGCGGCAAGGCAGCATGGCTGTCAAATTTCAGAAAGACAATCTCCCCCGCCGGAGGTTGTCTTTTTTTTAGGGTAAACTTCGTGCGCATCACTGTCTTTCGTGATATTTAACGCTCCGTGCCCTACTCGGAATGCCGTGCTTTTGGGGCAGGGGGGTACCGGCCGGCTTCGTACCTCAGGCGAAAAGCAAGGGGCAAGCCGTAGGGCTGTGAGCTCAGAACGAGCAACCGGCACAGTGATGCGCACGGAGTCCGCCCCAAAAAAAAACGGGCTGCTGTAACACGGATACCCGCTCACCGACTGTTGGGCTAAAAACCGGCATTCCAAAAAAAAGCCCTGCGGGTGAATCCGCAGGGCTTGGTGTTCAGGCTCAATTTTATTTCGGTAAGCTGATAAAGGGATCAGCCGAGCAGGGCTTTCATGGTTTCGCCGATTACGGCCGGGCTCTCACAAACGGTGATGCCGGCAGCGGTAAGGGCCGCCATTTTTTCCTGAGCGGTGCCTTTGCCGCCGGAAACGATCGCTCCGGCGTGGCCCATACGGCGGCCCGGAGGCGCGGTACGGCCTGCGATGAAGGCAACTACCGGCTTCTTCACATGCTCTTTGATGTAAGCTGCCGCATCTTCTTCATCGGTTCCGCCGATCTCACCAATCAGGATGATCGCTTCGGTATCGGGATCTTCGTTGAAGAGCTTCACAGCGTCTTTGTGTTTGGTTCCGATAACCGGGTCGCCGCCGATACCGATGGCCGTTGACTGACCCAGCCCGACTTTCGTGAGCTGATCAACGGCTTCGTAGGTAAGCGTGCCGGAGCGGGAAATAACGCCGATGGAGCCCGGCGAGAAAATCATACCCGGCATAATGCCGATTTTGGCTTCACCCGGTGTAATAACGCCGGGACAGTTCGGGCCGATCAGCCGTGCGCCGCAGCGGTCAACAACGGCTTTGGCCGCAATCATATCCTTAACGGGAATTCCTTCGGTAATGCAAATAATAACGTCGATGCCTGCAAGGGCGGATTCAATAATAGCGTCGCCTGCAAAGGCGGGCGGTACAAAAATAACAGAAGTATTGGCGCCCTCATTGGCAACTGAATCAGCCACGGTATTGAATACCGGGCGGTCAAGATGCTTGTCGCCGCCTTTTCCGGGGGTTACCCCGCCGATAACATTGGTGCCGTAAGCAATCATCTGCTCAGCATGGAAGGTACCTTCTTTACCGGTAAACCCCTGTACTACCAATCTTGTATTTTTTCCAACTAATACGCTCATTCGCGTGACTGTTTTAATACATATTTCAGTTAATTTTGGCAACTGAATATACGGTCATGCCAAAGAATAGACAACCTGTAAAGCGCTTTTTCGGCTTTTAGGCGCAAGCTGTTCAGCAACAGAAACCGGGTATATCATCAATTTACCTTAAACCAAGTGTGACCCGATACAATGGATGATTCCCTTTTAACCCGCATTGCGGATGAAATAGCTGAAAAAGGCTGGAGTATTACCGACCATTTTTTGCCGGATATGCTGCTCCGAACCCTCGTAACCGAAGCCGAAACCATCTGGGATTCCGGCGAATTTTCGCGGGCCGGTATCGGTGCCGGCAGTAACCTCGCGCTGAGGCCCGAGATCAGATCAGATCGGGTTCACTGGCTCGAACCGGGCCGCCTTACCCCGGCTCAGCAGCAGTACTGGGATACGATCGATACCTTGCGCGAAACCCTAAACCGGACCCTATTCCTCAGTGCACGCAGTTTTGAAGCCCATCTTGCCGTGTACCCGCCCGGCAGTTTTTATAAAAAGCACCTCGATCAGCACGCAGAAGTGCAACACAGGCTAATTTCTTGTATTTTATACCTGAATGAGGGCTGGGTTGAAACGGATGGCGGTTACCTGCGCATCTATCATCAGTCTGATGAATCCGGTTTTACGGATGTGCTTCCGCTTTGGGGGCGTTTCGCCTGCTTCAGAAGCGATCTTATTTTTCATGAAGTACTGCCCGGAACACGCGAGCGGTTCAGCCTTACCGGCTGGCTGAGGCGTGAAGCGTTGTTCTGAAAGCAGTTTGAGGATATTTCCTCCTATTCTTCAAAATATCCGGTGGGCCGGGTTTGCAATACACCGGCCCTTTTTATTTCTGAGTGATGGTGTTATTGATTATGATAGATCAGCAATTTTCCGGTGCATACTTTTGCTCTGTATTCAGGAGTAAGCGATGAGTGCATCCTTACAGGTTATTTCAAAACGGGATTTGATTCTCGATGCCGCCGAAAAACTCTTCGCGGAGTCCGGCTTCAACGGCACTACAACCAGGGCCATTGCCAAAAAAGCGGGTGTGAACATCGCCATGCTTTCCTATTACTTCGGCAGCAAAGAGCAGCTGCTTCATGCCGTAATTGAACGTTTTTCCGAAGACCTGGGCTCGGTTTTCGATCAGATTGAAAAACAAACTTCCGATCCCGTTGAGCGCATGATCCGGTGGATGGAAGCTTATGTGGAGTACATTTTTGAGAACCCCAACCATGCGCGCATTGTGTACCGGCATGTTTCAGTTTCCAAAAATCAGGATGACATCGCTAAACTCGTTTTCGAGTTCAATAAAATCCGGAACATCGTACTTAAAGTAATCGAGGACGGCATAGAAGCCGGTCTTTTTCACCGGGTTGACCCGCAGCTCGCCATCACCATTCTGATTGCGCCCGTAAACGCCATCATTGTGGAAAGCAATGTGATGAAGCACCGCCTCGGTATAAAATCGGTGCGCGGCCGCATCTACCCGGTTGAGTTCAAGGAAAAAGTGAAGGAAAATATGGAGCAGCTTTGCCGCAGATTTCTGATCATCGGCAATGATGATGAACAGTCCGGCCCGATCAGCTAATCCCAATCCAAAATCCACCCGAAATGAATCGTCGCAAAGCACTCAAACTGATGTCTGCCGGAACCCTTGCCGCTGTAGCCGGAAGCGGAGTCCGCACTCCGGCACTTGCCAAAAAACACGAAGGCTGGAAAGGCAACATTCGCCATTCGGTCTGCCGCTGGACCTTCGGACGCATGCCGCTCAGCGAACTTTGCCTCTGGCTGCAGCAGCATCAGATCCCGGCCATCGACCTTATTGGTGCCTCCGAATGGCCCGTTCTGAAGGCGCACGGCATTCACTGCTCTATGTGCAACGGCGCTGAAATTTCGCTCGAGCAGGGCTGGAATAATCCGGAATTTCACGGCAGGCTCATCAGCCGCTATCTCGAAACCATCGATCTCGTGGCCGATGCGGGCTACACCAACCTGATCTGCTTCAGCGGCAACCGCGCTGGTATGGATGATGAAACCGGCCTCGAAAACTGCGCTACCGGCCTGAAGCGAATTCTCGGCAGGGCAGAAGCCCGGGGCGTTGTGATTCAGATGGAGCTGTTCAACAGCAAGGTCGATCATCCCGATTACATGTGCGACAACACACCCTGGGGCATTGAGCTGTGCCAAAGGCTTGATTCACCTAACTTTAAGCTGCTGTACGACATCTACCACATGCAGATCAGTGAGGGCGACATCATCCGAACCATACGCGACCATCACCGCTGGTTCGGGCATTACCACACCGCTGGCGTGCCGGGCCGCAACGAGATTGATGAGTCGCAGGAGCTTTTCTACCCCGCCATCATGCGCGCCATCGTTGAAACCGGCTTTGAGGGCTATGTAGCGCAGGAGTTTATCCCGACCGCACAGACCCCGCAAGCCCGCCTCGCCGCCCTTGAACAGGCCTTTCGCATCTGCGACGTGTAACTTTTGCGGTTCGGTTGGTTTGGTTTTTCGGGGGATGGTTTTCCGGGCTTGCCGCTTATCTCCCAAACTGAATTACTTTCAGCGGATCCGTTTTGGCTGCGGTCCGCGCCGGAAGCCACGAAGCGAGCGCACACAGCAGCATGGTAACCCCGCCCACGAGGAAGAAATCCCGGATTTTGGGCTCAACCGGTGCGGTCGTCATAAAATAGTTGTCTTCCGAGAGCGGGATGATGCCGTAGGTGCTTTGCAGCCAGTAAAACAGCAGCGAAATCGCAATACCGATCACAAGGCCGGCCGCTCCGACCAGAAGCCCCTCAAATAAAAAGATGGATTTGATGCTGCGGTCGCTTGCCCCGATGGTTTTCAGGATGCCGATGTCGCGGGTGCGCTCAAGCACCATCATCAGCACGGCCCCGATAAGATTGAAGGCCGCCACGATAATCATCACGCTGATTACAAAGGGGATGGTCTGCTCCTGAAGGTCGATCCACGCGAAGAGGTTGCTGTAGGTCTGGTAAATATTCTCCACATACAGCGGAAAGCGCAGCTCCTCATGCAGCTGCGTATGCACCTGACGGATGAGCCCCAGATCGCTCACCCGAACATCAACCTGATGCGCCATGCCGGGCGGCACGCTGAGCAGGCGGGCGGCGTGGGAGAAGCCGATCATCACAAAGGTATCATCAAAAATATCAATGCCGGTGTGGTAAATGCCGGTGAGGGTGAACTGCATGATGTCCGGCAGTTCCGTGCCGCCGCTGCCGCGCAGGGTGTACAGGGTTATGGTGCTGCCCGGGCTGGCCCCGATGCTGCGGGCGAGCCGCTGACCGAGCACGAGTCCGGGACGGCCGTTTTCCTGCATACGAAGGTCGAAGGTGCCGTCGGTAACGTAGCTGCGCAAATCGGAAAGGTCGCCGTTTTCATCCACCCCTTTTATGAGGGTGCCCTCCACATAGTTGCCGGCCTGCACCATGCCCTGACCCGTAACGGCGAGCTGCGCCGCATCAACACCGGGCTGCGCAGCCACAAAGCTGAGCAGGGTGTCGGCCCGCGTAATCGGGTTGCCCGTGTAGGTGCTCACGGTGATGTGATTACCAAACCCCAGAATTTTTTCCTGAATCGTACTTTTGAAACCGTGCACAACGGCGAGCGCAATCAGCAGACCCGCAGCACCGACCGCAACCCCGCTTACGGCCATGATTTTGATGAACGATAAAAACGAAGCGCCTTTACGGCTGCTGCTGAAATAGCGTCGGGCAATAAACCACTCAAACGACATGTAACGCGGAAATTGGAAGGGTTAAGAATCATCCGGCGGCGCCGGTTCTCTGAGTACTGGAAAACACAGCCCCTAAACTAACCAAACAGGCGGAGATTATTCCCGTCCGGAAATAAAAAAAGCCGTCCGGTTGAAGGGACGGCCTAAAAAGCGGTGCTGTGAAGCCTCAGGAATCAGTCGTTGGCTTCAAAGCCGTGGGCAACGAGGGTATCGAAACCGCCCACGTTGTACACGTTTTCGAAACCGGACTGCTTCATCATGCGCGCGGCCTGACCACTGCGGTTGCCTGAGCGGCAGTACAGGTAGTAGGTTTTGGACTTATCGAGCTGTGGCATGGTGTTCTGGAAGTCGCCGTTCATTACGTCGAGCTGCCTGTCGGTGAGGGCAAGGTGACCGGCATCAAACTCTTCGCGGGTGCGCACATCAATCACAACACCCCGCTCATTTTCGAGTTTGTCTTTGAATTCTTTGGATGAAATGTCAATTCCGTTGGAACTGGAAAAAATATTAAACATAGCTGCGAAAATTAGGATGATGAATGCTGCGGTTAATGAAACTTTGTACATAGCGATTTTTTAAAAAGAGGAATACGGAATCTGATTACGCATTTCAGCTTTCAAAAATAAGCGTTTAAAAGAAGAAATAGTAGAAAAATAGCACCGAAACGAGCAGGAACACGATGGTCATGCCGCCGCCGGCGCGGAAGTAGTCGCTGGTTTTGTAGCCGCCGGCGCTCATCATAAGGGCGTTAACCTGATGGGTCGGAAGCACAAAGGAGTTGCCCGCGTTTATGGCGGCAAGCAGTACAAGCGGGCGCGGATCAACGCCGGCAATGAGGCCGATGCCCACTACGAGCGGGGCAAGTACCACAACGGCGCCCACGTTAGACATCACCAGAGAAAAGCCCGTTGCAAGAATGGCAACCGTGAAGAGCAGCACCAGGGTACTGCTGTTACCGATCAGGCCCATCACGCTTTCGGCCAGAAACTGCGCGGTGCCGCTGTTCTGCATCGCGATACCCAGCGGGATAAGCCCCACAAGCAGGAACACCACTTTCCACTCCACAGAGCGGTAGGCTTCCTGAATGCTCATCACCTTGAGCAGCACCATCACCAGCGCCCCGGTAAAGAAGGAGATGGCAATCGAGAAGCCGCTCATGGCCAGCACAATTGCGAGCAGGAAGCTGCCGGCTGCGTGCCAGGTTTTGGAGCTGTTTTTGATTTCAGCTTCCACAACGGTTGCCAGCACGAAGGGGTCGCTGCTTTCAATTTTTTTGATATTCCGCCAGGAGCCGAAAATAATGAAGGTATCTCCGCCTTTGATTTCACGGTCAGAGAAGTCGCTTTCCACGCGCTTGCCTTCGCTGAAGAGCATCACCGGCTCAACGCCGAACCGCTTGCGCATCCCGAACTGCCGGATGCTCTGACCCACCAGCTCAGACCGCGGCGGCACAATGATTTCCACAAAGCCGAAGTCGTCGGGGTCGTCGAGCCCCGGGAAGCTGCTTTCGGCATTGCCGGCTTCGAGCTTCCAGTTTTGGGCAAAAGCGGCTACCCGGTCGGCATCGCCGTAGAGCGCGACTATTGAACCAGCTTCCAGTTTTGCTTCACGCCAGGGTGCATAGCTGGTGTCTTTTCCGGAGCGTACGGCCAGAATATTGACGCTGTGATCGCTCCATGCGCCCGATTCTTCCACCGTTTTACCCGCAAGCGGACTCCCCTGCGGGATGCTGAAAGCCAGGATGTCTTTTTTCAGGTTGAAGGCTTCCATCACCTTTTCCTGCTCGGTGAGGTCGAGCTTACCGCCGGTTCCCTGCGGCAGGAAGTACTTCCCGAAAAGCGTAAAGAAAATGATGGCCGAAACCATCAGCGCAACACCCACGCCGGTAACGGCAAAAAGCCCGTATTCCTCAAGATCGGCAGCTTTGAGCAGGTCGTTGGTAAGAATGAGGTGACCAGAACCCACCATCGTGAGCGAACCCCCGATGATGGCCATAAACCCGAGCGGCATGATGAGCTCAGAGGCCGAAATGCGCAGCCGACGGGCAATATCGATTGCGCTGGGCAGGAACAGGGCCGCAGCCCCGATGTTCTGAATCACCCCGGAAATCGTACCCACCGAGAGCGACAGCGTTCCGAGCACCCGCTCCTTGCTGTTCCCGACCCGGCCAAGCAGCCATTTGGAGAAGCGGGTCATCATGCCGGTTTTGGCCAGGCCTTCGCCCAAAATCATGACGGCAATCATGGCGATAACGGCGTTGCTCGAAAATCCTGAGAGGGTTTCGGTGCTTGTGAGCACCCCGCTCCAGTAAAGGGCCAGCATGGTAATGATGGCGGTGATGTCGATTCGGACCAGCTCTGAAACCAGCAGGAAGATGGTCATGGCCATGATCGCCAGTACGATGATGATTTGGATGTCCATTAATTTGTTTAAGGGTGTTGTTTTGAAGGATGAAATGGTAAGCTCATTTAACTGATGTCGGTGTAAATACCCCTTTCGCGGAAATCAGCATCCGGCTGATCAAAACAGCCGGCGGCTTCAACGGCGTCCTCAATCCGCATAAAAAACTGCGGCACATCTTTTTCAGGCCATGCTTTCTTGATCATGGTACGCACGGCAAACTTCGCTTCGGTTATCAGCGGCTCCCGGTTTTCGCGGCGGATGTTTTTGAGGAGGTCATGCAGGGCCTCAAGCCCGGTTGAGTCGATATCGTTAATGCCGTTGAAATCCAGAATGATGAAGCGGGTTTCCGGCCGGTTCTGAATCAGCTCGGCAACTTTGTCGGTATAAAACTCCGCATTGGCGAAATGCAGGGGGGCATCGAAGCGAAAGATGAGGGCAGCAGGGTTGGGCTCGGTTTCGTAGTTACGGGTATCGCGGTAGATCTGCGTGCCGGGTATGCGGCCCAAAACCACATGATTGGGCCGTGCCGAGCGGTACAGCAGCATGGCCACGGAGAGCATCACCCCGAGTAAAATTCCCTCTTTAATTCCAATGAAAAGCGTGCCGAGGAAAGCCGCAAGAAAGAGGTAGCGGTCGTAATGGCCAAGTTTCCAGAGCTTGCGGAACTGCCCGAACTCGATGAGTCCGTAAACCGAAACGATAATGACGGCTGCAAGCACCGCGTGCGGCAGATAGAAAAAGACGGGCGTGAGGAAAAGCAGGGTGATGACCACCACAACCGCACTCACTACCGAGGCCATCGGACTCTTGCCGCCGGTATCGAAGTTGACCGCGGTGCGCGAAAAACTGCCGGTTACGGGGAAGGAAAGGAAGAAGGAGCCGGCTATGTTAGATGCGCCAATGGCGATGAGCTCCTGATCGGGATCAACTTTGTAGGTTTTTGCCCGCTGCTGAATGGCTTTTGCGACCGCGATGGCTTCCATATAGGCAACGAGCGCAATGGCAAGCGCCATGGGGAAAAGGGCGGTGAGCGCCCCGGTGGTGATTTCAGGCATCATAAAAGGCGGGAGTCCGGCGGGAATAACGCCAACAATGGAAAGCCCCGTAGTGTGAAGTCCCGCAGCCCAGACGACCGCGATGCCCGCCATCAGCACCATCACGGGGGCAGGCAGGGCCTTGATGTATTTCTTGCCGAGTATCATCAGCGCGATTCCGGCAGCGCCAACGGCAAGGGTGACTGGCTTCACGCTGCCGAGCTGCGCGCCGAGACCAATAAGGATATCGTGAAGGCTGCCGCTCACGGATGAGACCCCGAGCAGGTGATGCACCTGACTCAGCCCGATGATGATGGCCGCCGCGGAAATGAAGCCCGAGAGCACCGGGTGGGAAAGCAGGTTCACCACAAAACCGAGCCGGAGCAGGCCGAAAACAAACTGAAGTACGCCCACCATAAGCGCGAGCAGAATGCTGAGCGCGATAAATTCATCGGGCGATTGCGCGATCGGGCTTACGGCTGCGGCAACAAGCAGGGCAACCAGCGCCACCGGGCCAACGCCCAAATGCCGGGAAGTTCCCAGCATGGCATACAGCAGGAGAGGCACTACGCTTGCGTACAGGCCGTATTCCGGCGGGAGCCCGGCAATTAGTGCGTACGCCATCCCCTGCGGAATCAGCATCACACCTACGGTGAGGCCGGCGCTGAGGTCGCCTTTCAGCATGCTGCGGTCGTAGTTCGGCAGCCAGGCCGTTACGGGCAAAAAGCGTTGCAGGATGGATGCGGTGGGTATCATGTACGGGCGGGCACTAAGCGTTGCGGGCCGGAGCGGCTGCGCGGAGATGTGGTTTGGGTAAAAAAAGGGCCGGTACGGCATGGATGCCACACCGGCCCTGTGTACAGCTTTGGATCTTTTTCGGGGGAAGGATTACATCACCCTAAAAAAATCAGGCGGTTACTTTGCTGTTCATGTAGGCGGTGAAGTCGTCTTCAACCAGTACTACATTGTGGCCTTCGCGCTTCAGGTAGGCACTTGCTACAGCTGAGCGGCCGCCGGTCATACAGTGTACGAGGTAGGTTTTATCCTTCGCGATTTCGTCTTTGCGGTTGAACAGGCGGGTATGTGCGAAGTTTACGGCACCGTCGAAAGCCTTCTCGCTGAACTCGCTTCCCTTGCGTACATCAAGAATCACGTAACCGTTCTGCTGTGCGAGGGCTTCCATCTTCTCAAAACTTGCCATGTCGAGGGTGTCGAGCTTACCGCCGAGTTTGTGGTACACGCGGAGGTCAGCCGGGGTGATGTAGCCTTCAATGTTATCGAGGCCGATGCGGATAAGGTCCACAACTGCTTCCTTCACCTGATGCTCATCCGCAACGAGGTACATTTTCTCGTCTTCATCTACATAAGAACCGATAACCGTGTTGAACTGCTTGTTGAGCGGGGAGAGGAGCGAGCCTGGCAGGTGTCCGGCGGCGTACTGATCGCGCTCGCGGGTATCGATGATAGCCACTTCTTTGCCTTTGCCGGCCAGCTGATTGATTTCAGCAACGGTGAGGCGCTTGGGGTTCGGCAGGCCTTTGAGGAGCTTGGGACCGATTTTGTTGTCGCGCTTCATGCGGGCGAAGTACATCGGCGGCTCAGGCTGACCTTCAAGAATGAACTTCACGAAGTTGTCTTCTGAGGTAGCTGACTTCAGCGAGTTGTTGAAGCGGAGCTCGTAGCCAACAGTGGTTTCGGGGATGGCGCCGAGGGCTTTGCCGCAGGCACTTCCGGCACCGTGACCCGGCCAGATCTGAATGTATTCGGGCAGGCTTTTGAACTCTTCAACGGTTTTGTAGAGGGTGCGGGCAGAGGGCTCCATTACGTCGAGCATGCCGGCAGCAGATTCAAGCAGGTCGGGGCGGCCTACGTCGCCTACGAAAACGAAGTCGCCTGTTGCAACGCCCATGGGCACATCGGCAGCGGCGCCGTCGGTGATAAAGTAGCTCAGGTGCTCAGGCGTGTGGCCCGGGGTATGCCATGCTTTAATAATAATGTTACCGATTTTGATCTCATCATTGTTTTTGAGGAGCTCGTAATCGTAGTCGCTTCCGATGAGCCACTCGTATTTCCAGTCGGCATCGCCTTCATCTGAACCGTACACTTTTGCGCCGCGCTCTGCGAACTCACGCAGGCCGGAGATGTAGTCGGCATGGATGTGGGTATCAACTGCTTTGGTGATGGTGAGACCTTCGCGGGTAGCGGTGTTGATGTACTGATCAACATCACGCATCGGGTCGATCACGATGGCTTCGCCGGTAGCCTGGCAGCCGATGAGGTAGGAGTACTGTGCGAGTTTGTCATCGAAGAATTGCTTGTAAAACATAGTGTTATACCTTCTTTGGTTGTGTGTTTGTTATTTAAATGATAGTCGGGTACTGAGAAATCAGCGGGTGGTATTGAAAAATCAGTGGGGGAGCTTGCTGCGCAGCGCGCCGTAGGCAAAGGTGCCGGCAAGTGCTGCGAGAATCGGTACAATGATGATGGTGATACCGCTGCCGAGCAGCGCGAACATCGGTCCGGGGCAGGCGCCGAGCAGGGCCCAGCCGAGGCCGAACATGGTGCCGCCAACTATGTAGCGGGTAACCTGTGTTGCATCTTTGGGGTTGATGGTGATACCGTTGCCGTTCAGGTCTTTAACGTTAAACCGTTTGATGATCTGAATGGAAATCAGGCCCACCAGTATCGCAACGCCAATGATGCCGTACATGTGGAAAGAGTCGAAGCGGAACATTTCCTGAATCCGAAACCAGGATACAACCTCTGACTTCATCAGCACGAAACCGAAGAGGGTTCCAGCTGTAAGGTACTTTAAAAAATCTTTGGGTGAAATCATAATATTGGGCTTCGATTATTAAAGAATGAACGGATAGATGAAATAGGTCATAACAAGGCCGCCGATGAAGAAGCCGATTACGGCAATCAGGGAGGCGAGCTGAAGGTCGGAGAGACCGGAAATGGCGTGGCCTGAAGTACAGCCGCCGGCATAACGAGCGCCGAAGCCAACCAGGAAACCGCCGATTACCAGTACAGTGAGGCCGGTGCCGGTGCCCAGCACTTCCCAGGAGAAGATCTCAGCGGGAACAAAGCCCGAGAAATCTGTGATGCCGAGTTCGCGAAGGTCGTTAACGGTTGACTGTGCCAGCTGAATCGGCTCCGGGTTGGCGAAGATCACGCCCCCGAGGAGTCCGCCGACAATTACGCCCAGCAGAAAGGTGAGGTTCCATGCGCCGCTTTTCTTCCAGTCGTACTTGAAAAACTCAACATTGCCGATATTGCAGGCCGCGCAGGCATGGCGCAGGTTTTCAGAAATCCCAAACGATTTGCCCCCGAGAATAAGCAGAAGGGGGACGGTGAGTCCGATTACGGGCCCGGCAACGTACCAGGGCCAGGGTTGTGTCAGAAATTCAAACATATTGATTAGGTAAGGACTGTGTGATTACGTGTTCTGTTTTGATTGACTGAAGCAAATATACCACACAAATCAATACTTGTCAATACAAGTTTGCAACAGATGTTATGGCTGGGGTGGTATACATGCAATTATAGCTTACTAAACCAATATAAAACAATAATTAATGTAGTTTCATAAAAATTTTTATTGCCTGTACTACTTGTATTGTATGTTGTGTTGCCGTACATTTAGGCATAATAAATAAGACCTGTATTAATACAAGCTGACCCAATGGAACTCAAAAAGAATATCCCCCGGCACGAGCAAATCAGCAGCTGGCTTCGCGAGCAGATCGCTGCCGGTGTGTTCGATACCGATGAAAAACTGCCTTCAGAGCAGGAACTGTCTGACCGCTTCCATGTAAGCCGGGTTACGGTACGCCGCGCCCTGCAAACCCTGGAGTCTGATGAAATGATCTACCGCTGTCAGGGTCTGGGCTCTTTCGTGAAGCAGGGCAAGCTCAGCAAGAAGATGATTCGCCTCACCGATTTTATGGAGGATATGCGCGATGCCGGCATGCAGTCACGCTCTGAGGTCATCCGCATGGAGCAAAGCCGCGTGTGCGAGCTGATTGCTGACAAGCTTGGTCTGAAAGTGGGGCAGATGGTCTTGCAGCTCGACCGCCTTCGTTTGGGGGATGATCAGCCGGTAGCCTACGACAAAACCTGGTTCCCGATTTTATATGGTCAGCTCATTGTAGATCAGGAGCTTACGGACAAAACCATTTTCCGCATCCTCGAAGAAGAGTATGAAATCCCGATCATCCGCGGCACCTACGATATTCAGGCCTGTATTGCCGATGAGGAAATCGCAACGCACCTGCAGGTGCAAAAAGGGGCACCGCTGCTGCTGTTCGACCGCGTATCGTACACGGTAAATGATAAGGCCGTGTACTTCCAGCGCCGCTACTACCGCGCCGATAAAATCAGCTGGCAGGTAAGCCTCGAACGAAACCCGCAAAGCAATCGCGACCCCCAAATGCCCCTGAAGGAGTTCTACCCGGTGTTTAAGTGAGAGGGGCTTGATGGCCCGCGGATTTCGAGATTGACCCGGGGGGGGGACGGCAGATCGCGGATCGCGGACCACCCGTATTTGACAGCCTGCACCTAAACCGATAGCTTCACCTGGCAAAAGCAGATGCCGAATTACAGCAGACCTTTTAAGTTGACATTAAGCAAATTGATGGCGGTGCTTTGGTACCCTGCAAACAATCCTGCCCCGTGGCTAAGTCAATATCAGTATATTGGGTCGCCTTACT